>DBME01000093.1 GCA_002298155.1 Holophagaceae bacterium UBA706
CCCTCGGGCGAAATCCGCTACACCTGGACTCCGAAATGATTCACGTAAGGGCCTTCGCACGCTACCGGGAACGCCTCGGGTTCGAGCACCTGGACCGCCCCCTCCCGGATCCCCCCACCCTGGCGGCCCTGCTTGCCGATCCGCTCCTGGCGAGGCTTCCCGCCGACGCCCTCCTCGCGGTCAACCAGACCTTCGCGGGGCGGGACGCCACCCTGCGCGACGGCGACGAGGTCGCCCTGCTCCCGCCCGTCAGCGGCGGCTGAAGGAGACGTCCCATGCGGCGAGCCCCAGCGCGAGGCGCCGCGGCACCCGAGGTCGCGGTCATCGGTAACGTCGGCATCGACACCAACATCTACCTCCCCGGCCGGGAAATCGACTTCGGGGTGGAGGCCAACTTCACGGAGAACATCGACTACCTGGGTCAGGCCGGCGGCTTCGCCAGCCGGGGGTACGCCCGTCTGGGCAAGAAGGTGGCCTTCCTGGGGTACGTGGGCGACGACGCCCTGGGCCGCTTCATCCGCGACACCTTCGGCCGGGAGGGCATCGGCATGGACGCCCTGTTCGTGGATCCCGCGGGCACCAGCCGCAGCGTGAACTTCATGTATCCCGACGGCCGCCGCAAGAACTTCTACGACGGCAAGGGGCACATGGCCCTGCGCCCCGACCCCGCCCTCTGCCGCGCGGCCATGGCCGGGGCGCGCCTGGCCCACTTCAACATCCCCAACTGGGCGCGTGAGCTGCTGCCCGTGGCCCGGGAGCTGGGGCTGGTCATCGCCTGCGACATCCAGGACGTGGTGGACCTGGAGGATCCCTACCGCGCGGACTTCATCCGCGAGGCGGACATCCTCTTCTTCTCCGCGGCCAACCACCGCAGTCCGGATCCGCTCATCCGCCGCCTGCTGAAGCGCAAGCCGGGGCAGGTCGTCGTCTCCGGCATGGGGCGCAAGGGGTGCGCCGTGGGCGCGGCGGGGACGATCATGCACTTCGGGCCGGTGCCCCATGGGGCACCGGTGGTGGACAGCAACGGCGCCGGGGACGGGCTGGCGGTGGGGTTCCTCACCAGCTACGTGCTGGAGGGGAGGCCGCTGGAGGAATCGATCCTCCGCGGCCAGATCGCGGCGCGCCACACCTGCACCCTGAGGGCGGAGACGGACCATCTGATAACGGCTGAGGAATTGGAGCAGGCGGCTAGAGGGTACTGCTAGATCCTACGGTCAGTTGTCCGCGTACATCCTCACAGCGCCGGTGCCGTCGCTGAGGCGGAACGCGCGGAACATGCCGGGCGTCGTGAAAGGCATCGTCACATGGCCCTTGGCATCCATGGCCACCAGTCCGCCGGGGCCGCCCAGCTTCGTGGCCTTGTCCAGGCTGGCGTGGGCGGCCTTGTCCACGTCGATGCCCAGGTAGGCCATCTGCGCGGAGATGTCGTAGGCCACCACGGTGCGGATGAAGAACTCGCCCCAGCCGGTGCAGGACACGCCGCAGGTGCGGTCGTCGGCGTAGGTGCCCACGCCGATGAGGGGCGCGTCGCCCACCCGCCCGGGGAGCTTGTCCAGCATGCCGCCGGTGGACGTGGCCGAGGCCAGATGGCCGTTGCGGTCCAGGGCCACGGCGCCCACGGTGTCCTTGGTGGTGGGCTTGGCCTTCTCCCGTTCCCTCAGCTTCTCCAGGTCGGCCACGGCCTTGGGGGTGCGGAAGAAGGTGTTGGGCACGAGCTCGAGGCCCTGGCTGCGGGCGAAGGCCTCGGCGCCTTCGCCGATCATCATCACGTGGGGCGTCTTCTCCATGATGAGGCGGGCCAGGCCGATGGGGCTCTTCACGTGCTGGATCCCCGCCACGGAGCCGGCCTTGAGGGTCGCGCCGTCCATGATGGCGGCGTCCAGCTCGTGGGTGCCGGCCCGGGTGAGGGTCGCGCCCACGCCCGCGTTGAAGAGCGGGTTCTCCTCCATGCTGCGCACGGCGGCTTCCACCGCGTCCAGGGCGGGCCCGCCCTTCTCCAGGATGGCGTAGCCGGCGGCGAGCGCCTTCTCCAGGCCCTCCCGGTAGGCCTTCTCCACCTCAGGGGTGAAGCGGCCGGGAACCACCGTTCCGGCGCCGCCATGGATGACGATGCCGAAGGGGGTGCCCGCAGCGGCGAAAGCCGCTGCCAGGAGGAAGGCGAGGAAGACACGCATGGCGTTCTCCGATCAGAGGAAGGGGTCGGCGACGGTGCGGCCCGCCGCGGCGTGGTTCAGTGCCCGCAGGCCGATGTCCCGGCGGAACTGCATGCCGGGCCAGGCCGCGGCGGACACGGCGGCCAGGGCCCGCTCCCGGGCCCCCTGCAGGTCCCGGTCCACGGCCACGAGGTTCAACACCCGGCCGCCGTTGGTGACCCAGCCTTCCGGCGTCATGCGGGTGCCGGCATGGATGACGGTCACGCCCTCGGGCCGGCCCAGGGGGATGGGGACGTTCTTGCGGGCGCCCTCGGGATAGCCCTCGGCGGCCAGCACCAGGGTGACGGCGCACCCGGTGCGCAGGCGCAGGGATTCCCGGCGGAACCGGCCCTGGGCCACTTCCAGGAGCACCTCGGCGAGGTCCTCGTCCAGCAGCTCCATGAGCACCTGGGTTTCCGGGTCCCCGAAACGCACGTTGTATTCCAGGAGCTCCGGGCCCCGGGCCGTCCACATGACGCCCAGGAACAGCACGCCCCGGGCCCGCAGCCCGTCCTGGCGCAGGCCCTCCACGGTGGGTTCCACCAGCTCCCTGCGCATGCGCTCCAGGTCGGCGGGGGAGAGGAAGGGGATGGGGCCGAAGGCGCCCATGCCCCCCGTGTTGGGTCCCCGGTCGCCCTCGAAGATCCGCTTGTGGTCCTGGCACGGGGGCAGCATGGCGTAGGCGGCGTGGTCCCCGTCCACGTCCACCAGGACGTGCAGGGACAGCTCCATGCCCACCAGGGGCGCTTCCAGCACCACGGTGCGGGAGGCGTCGCCGAACTGGCCGGCCATGAAGGCCCGCAGGGTGTCCATGGCCACGTCCTTGCTCCCGGCCAGCACGACGCCCTTGCCCGCGGCGGGGCCGTCGGCCTTGAGGACGATGGGCAGGCCGTAGTCCCAGTCCCGGATGGCCTGTTCCGCGGGCGCAAGCGCGGTGAAGGCCAGGCTCGCGGCGCAGGGGATGCGGTGGCGGGCCATGAAATCCTTGGCGAAGGTCTTGCTGCCCTCCAGGCGCGCGGTGGCAGCGTCGTGGCCGAAGACGGGGATGCCAAGCGCGCGGACCGCGTCGCCCAGGCCCGCCACCAGGGGCACTTCGGGGCCCACCACCACCAGGTCGGGCGTGTTGGCGGCGCACCAGGCCGTCACGGCGGCCACGTCCTCGCCGCGCAGGGGCAGGCAGGTCCCCAGGGCCGCGATGGCGTCGCTGCCGGGCGCCGANNGCGAAGAGTTCCACCCCGGTCCTTCCGGACGTGAGCTTCAAGGCCAGGGCGTGCTCGCGTCCGCCGGAGCCGATCAGCAGGATCTTCATGTTTCCCCCTCCATAAGAATCCTACTTCGACTGGGCTATCCTATGTTCATGATCGGACGACTCCGCGGCATCCTCATCCAGAAGACCTTCAATTCGGCCATGGTCGAATGCGCGGGCGTGGGCTACCTCTGCTCCATCTCCCTCGGCACCTACGGCTCCCTGCCCGAGGAGGGACACGAGGCCATCCTCCACGTGGAGACCCTCCTGCGGGAGAACGATCTGAGCCTGCTGGGCTTCGCCACCATGGAGGAGAAGCTCCTCTACCGCCTCCTGGTGAAGGTGGACGGCGTGGGCCCCAAGCTCGCCCTGGCCGCCCTGGGCGCCCTGCCCCTGGCCGACCTGGTGGCGGCCATCCGCTCCCGGGACGTCAAGGCCCTCACCCGCATCCCCGGCGTGGGCAAGAAGACCGCCGAGAAGCTCTGCTTCGAGCTCTCCGAGAAGCTGGGGGGCAAGGACGGGCTGGACGGCCTCACCGGCGGCGCCGCCCCCAAGGACGCCTGGGAATCCGACCTGGCCTCCGCCCTCACGAACCTGGGTTTCAAGGAGGACACCGTCCTCCCCATCGTCAAGGAACTGGCCACCGACAGGCCCCCCCTCGCCACCGCCCTGCGGATGGCCCTGAAGGCGCTCCAGCGATGACGATCCGCATCCTCTCCACCTCCCCCCTCGTCGGGCCCGCCCTCCAGAACCTGGGCGCGCGGTTCCCGGAGCTCACCATCGCCCCCTTCCGTTCCATCGCCTGGAAGATGAGCCTCGCCAACGCCGAGGCCCTGGTGGGCCTGCTCTCCGAGCCCCTGTCCGAGACCGACCTGGACCTGGCCCCGAAGCTGCGGGTGATCGGCACCTACTCCGTGGGCGTGAACCACCTGCCGGTGGAGGCCTGCGAAAAGCGCGGCATCACCATCGTCAACACGCCCGGCGTCCTCACCGACGCCACCGCGGACCTCGCCCTTTCCATGCTCCTGGCCCTCACCCGCCGCCTCAAGGACGGCGAGGCCCTGGCCCGGTCGGGCCACTGGAAGGGCTGGGCGCCCGACCAGGTGCTGGGCACCGGCCTGGCGCGCAAGGTCTGCGGCATCATGGGCACCGGCCCCATCGGCAAGGCCTTCGCCCGCAGGGTGTTCGCCCTGGGCATGCGGCCCGTCTTCTGGGACCGCGAGAACAAGGGCACCCCCGTGGACTTCGGCGCGGGCATCGCCCGCCGCATGCCCCTGGCCGACCTGCTCCCCATCTCCACCGTCCTGTCCCTGCACTGCCCCCTCACCGCAGAGACCCGCGGCCTGCTCACACGGCCCATGCTGGATCTCCTGCCCAAGGGTGCATTCATCATCAACACGGCCCGGGGCGGCATCCTGGACGAGGAAGCGGTCGTCCACATGCTCCACCAGGGTTTGCTGGGGGGCGTCGGCTTGGACGTTTATGAAGGCGAGCCCAATATTAACCAAGCATGGTTCCGAGCGCCCCGAACCGTGCTGCTGCCCCATCTGGGCAGCGCCACCCAGGAGACGCGCGAGGCCATGGCAGAGCTTCTTTGCGATGGCATAGCCGCGACCCTGGGGGGTAAGCTGGGGTAATTCCGCTGGAGGTTTGAAATGCCCCGTCAATGGCTCCGGCTGCTGGACCCTGGAATCCATGAACTGAGACAGGAAGAAGGCAAGTCGACGCAGGGAAGTCTGAATTATGGCCGCGCCCTCAATGGCCGCAGCCTCCACGAGGAGGCCCAGTCGGTCCTGGACAAGGCCCTCGCCAAGGACCGCGGCGATGGCGACCTCTGGTTTGAGAGGATCATGGCCCAGGGCGACCACGGCACCTTCGAGGACCTGGAGGAGCTGCACCGCGAGCTCGCCACCATCCGCGTGGAGAATCCCGCCGACGCCTCCGTGCTGCGCAACATGGGCTTCGTGCGCATCCTGCAGCAGCGCGGCGAGGACGGCGAACGCCTCCTGCGCCAGGCCCTGGCCATCAACGGCGCCGACCCCAAGGCCCTTGAGCTCATGGGCCTCCTGTTCATCCAGCGCGACAGCCCCCAGGAAGCCAAGACCTGGCTCCTGAAGGCCCTCAGCCTGCAGCCCCGCGACCCCCGCTCCCTGCGCCTGCTGGGCATCACCTGCATGGACCTGGGCGACACCAAGGCCGCCCTGACGCAGTTCATGGCCGCCCTGGAGCACGACCCCGACTACTTCTGGGGCTGGCACAGCCTGGGCGAGCTTCTGCTCAAGCAGGGCGAGCTGGAGGAAGGCCTGCGCTGCATCCACCGCGCCCGCTGCATCCAGCCGCGGGAACCGGCCAGCTACTTCATCCTCTCCGAGCTCTTCTCCGAGCAGGGCCACCTGGAACTCTCCCAGGGCGAGCTCCACCAGCTCACCGCCATGACCGCCCCCACCGAGGTCCTCTCGGAAGCCTACGCCATGCTGGGCGAGATCCGCCGGGACATGGGCGACATGGAGGGCGCCACGTCCTACTTCTCCCTGGCCGCCGAGACGGACCCGGAGTCCGCCGACCCCTGGGCCGCCCTGGGCGACATGGCCCGGGCCGACGCCCACTGGGACGAGGCCCTGCGCTGCTACACCGAGGCCCTTGCCCGGCGCCCCGACGCCGCCGACATCCAGGTCCAGACGGGCTACGCGCTCCTGCACCTGGGCCGCGCCGAGGAGGCCCAGACCTTCTTCCTGGCCGCCCGGGAAGCGGATCCCGGCGAATACAGCGCCTTCCTGGGCCTGTCCGAATGCTACCGCCACCTCCAGAAGCCCGAGGACCAGCTGGCCATGGTGCAGCACGCCATGACCCTGGCGCCGGACGATCCCGATGTGTGGAACGCCCAGGGCGTGGCCCTGGAAATGGGCGGAAAGGTCGTGGAGGCCACGGAAGCCTACGAGCATGCGCTCGAGCTGGCGCCCATGCACCGCAAGGCCGCCAACAACCTGGGCTTCCTCCTGGAGAAGCGCATGCAGGCCGGCGAGACCAACCTGCACGGCCGCGCCATGGACGCCTGGAAGCGTCGGCTCCTCATCTGCAGGGACGAAGGCCAGAGCTTGAAAATGGCAACGGAGCATCTGGTGCGGCTCGGCGTGGGGGAGGACACCATCTGCCGATGGCTGGAGCGTGACCCCGCGCTCGGTTCCTGATAAGATGATGGGTTCGGAGTATTCATGAGCGGATTTCTTTTGACCTTGCATGTGATCGTGAGCCTTCTGCTCATCGGCGTCGTCCTGCTCCAGCCCGGATCCAAGGGCGGCGGGCTGGGTGCGTCGTTCGGCGGCGGCGGGGCCAACTCGGCCTTCGGCGCCCGGGGCGCCGCCCCCTTCCTGGCCAAGTTCACCTACTGGCTGGCCGCCGGTTTCATGGTCACCTCCCTGGTCATCGAAGTGCTGATCGTGAAGCAGAACCGCTCGGTCCTGGATCGCGCCGCGGCCACCAAGGTCACGACGCCCGCCAAGCCCGCCGCGGCTCCCGTTCCCGTTCCCGTAGCACCCGCCGCACCCGTCGCGCCCGCCAAGAAGTGAGGCTTGACGGCTGCCGCAACATGTGGCATCCTTAACGTTCTGCTTGCCCGCGTGGTGAAATTGGTAGACACGCCATCTTGAGGGGGTGGTGGCCACAAGCCGTAGCAGTTCGAGTCTGCTCGCGGGCACCAACAACTAAAGCGCTCTCCGGAGCGCTTTTTTTGTGCCTGGGCCCGGCACGGTAGGATCGAGCATGGCCTTCACCGACGCCGCCCTCCTCCTGGCTCCCCTCGCCCCGTGGTTCGATGCCGCGCGCCGGAGCATGC
>DBME01000285.1 GCA_002298155.1 Holophagaceae bacterium UBA706
GGGGCGGAGGCGTCCCGCCGCGCGGCCGCACGGGCCAGCACGGCGAAGCTCCGGCCGTAGTCGGCGTCGGGGCGCACGCGCCGGTAGAGGCGCTCCACGGTCTCCACGTTGTGGTTCAGGACGTCGGGGGCGGCCTCGAGCACCGTGTCCAGGCAGTCCGTGTTCCCCTGGAAGTCCGGGATGAGCACTTCCACGCCGCATGCGGGAAGCAGGGTCCGGATCCACCGGATGGTCTGGGCGAAATGGTCCGCGCCGCCGTCGGGGAGGTCGTCCCGGTTCACGGAGGTGACCACCGCGAAGGCCAGCCCCAGGGAGGCCACGGCCTCGGCCACCCGCTGGGGCTCGCCGGCGTCCACTTCGCCGGGGCGGCCCTTGCCCACGTTGCAGAAGCCGCAGTGGCGGGTGCAGACGTCGCCCAGGAGCATGAAGGTGGCCGTGCGGTGGACCCCCCAGCACTCGTGCAGGTTGGGGCACCTGGCCTCCTCGCAGACGGTGACCAGGCGGTTGGAACGGATCAACTGCTCCACCTCGGCCACCACCTCGGGGGCGGGAACCTTGATCTTGAGCCATGCGGGACGTGGGCCGGGAAGGACGGGGGGACGCGCCATGGGCCAAGTTTAGCGCAGTGGGCTACAATGTCTGTCATGGCCGAAACCCACGACGCCCCCCCCGCTTTCGAGCCCCCCAAGGGGTTCGAGACGAAGTTCCGCGACCTGGAGCTGCACCTGGCAGCCTTCGAAGGCCCCCTGGACCTCCTCCTGCACCTCATCCGGGAGCAGAAGCTGGACATCCTCAACCTGCCCATGGCCTCGGTCACCCGGCAGTACATGGACTACCTCCTCCTCATGGAGGAACTGAACCTGGAGATCGCCGCGGCATTCGTGGCCATGGCGGCCCAGCTGCTGCAGATCAAGTCCCGCCTCATGCTTCCCCGCCCACCGGCGGAAGAGGGCATCGAAGATCCCCGCGAGGACCTGGTCCAGCGCCTCCTGGACTACCAGCAGGTGAAGGAGGCCGCGCGGGAGCTGTCCACGCGGGAATCCGAATGGCAGAAGGTGGTCTTTGCCCCCGGCCTCGACATCAAGGAACACGCCCGCGTGGAGGAGGAGCCCATCAAAGCCACGCTCTTCGACCTGCTGGCGGCTTACCGGGACGCCCTCAAGCGCCTCCTGCCCCCGCCGCCCGTGGAAGTGCGCACCGCCCCCAAGACCCTGGAGCAGCGCATCGCCGAAGTGACGGCCTTCCTGGACGACGGCCGCTGGGAAGCCTTCGGCGGCCTCCTGGCCTCGGCGCTCACGCGGGAGGAGCTGGTGCTCACCTTCCTCGCCCTGCTGGAGATGGTCCGCACGGGGCGCATCCTCCTGGTCCAGTCCGAGACCTTCGGCGAAATCCGGGTACGCGCGGCCTAGGGAGGTGGAAGTGGACGACGGCACTCGCAATCCCTCCCTGGCCAAGGCCTTCCGCATCGCCTACACCCTGGGCCTGTTCATCTGCGTCGCCTGGCCCCTGGCGCTCCAGCTCATGCTGGGCACGGCCATCCGCGCCGGCTCGGCGCCGCCGGAGGGGGTCGTCCAGCAGCTGGGCTACACCTTCACCGGGTTGACCTTCGCCGCGGCGATCTTCGTGACGTGGCGCTGGGGGCGGGTGCGCGAGGGCTTCCGCGCGCTGCCCGAGGCCCTCCGGCCCGGCAAGGTGATCCGCGAGACCATCCTCTACGCCGCCCTGTTCGAGCTGAGCTCGCTCTACGGGCTGATGTACTACGCCATGGGAGGTCCCGGGGCCGAGCGGTACGCCCGGTCCTTCATCGCCTTGACGACCGTCATGTTCTTCGTCTTCGTACCCCGATTCCACGCCTGGAGCGAAGCCGCCCAGGAGGAGCAGCAGCCATGAGTGACCAACCCGGAGAGGGCCCGGTGGGCCCAGGCGTTCCCCCCGAGGATGCCACCACGACCAAATTGAACCTCAAGGCCCCCTTCCCCGAAACCCGCATCGGGGGTGAACGGCCCCGCACCTCGCGGGTGGGCCTGTGGGCCTTCGGCATCCTGGCCGTGCTCATCCTGGCCGCCAGCCTGGGCTACATCATCCTCACCTCCAACCAGGACACGCCCACGGCCCTGCAGAGCCGCCGCGACGTGCCGCCCCCGCTGGTGCCCTACTTCGAGCGCGCCGACCAGGGCGACGCCGGCGCCATGCGCATGCTTGGGACCATGTACTACAACGGCCTCAACGTCCGCCAGGACCGCAAGGAAGGCATCCGGTGGTACCGCAAGGCCGCCGCCGCGGGCAGCGTCGCCGCCCGCAAGGACCTGGAGCAGCTGGGCCTGGCCTCCGAGCCCAAGTGACCACCCCGGCGGGCGAGACCCCCCTGGCCCGGCTGGTGGCGGAGAGGGCCTACGACGGCCTCTTCCCCAACCTGTACGACTGGATCTACGTGATGGGCGTCGCCGAAGGGGGCGAGCTCACCTTCGAGACCGTCAACCCGCCCCTGGGCGGGGGCTCGGGCTTCCTGCACCCGGACGTGGCGGGCAAGACTCCGGAGGCCTGCCTATCGCCCGAAAGCGCCCGGCTCCTGGGGGACCATTTCCGCCGCGTGCTGGAGGAGGGGCGCCCGCTCCTCTACGAGGAGGAGCACGTGGTCGAGGGGCGCTCCCGCAGCTTCCAGACCACCCTCACGCCGGTGCGCAACAAGTGGGGCCGCATCCACCGCATCGCCGCCGTCTCGCGGGACATCACCTCCCTCAAGGAGGCCGAGGCCGCCCTCCACGCCAGCGAGGAGCGCCTCAACCTGGCCCTGGAGGGGACCCAGCAGGGCCTCTGGGACTGGAACATCGCCACCGGGGAAGTCTACCGCAGCCCCCGGTGGTTCAGCATGCTGGGACTGCCCTCCGGGGCCGTGGAGCCCACCCTGGAGGGCGGCCTCGCCAAGATCCACCCCGAGGACCGCCTGCAGGTGGAGGGCGCCATGAACGCCCACCTGGAGGGGCGCCAGGCCCGCTTCCAGGCCGAATACCGCATCCTCAGCGGCGCCTCGGACTCGATCTGGGTCTTCGACGCGGGCAAGGTGGTGGCCTGGGACGACCGGGGGGAACCGGCCCGCATGACCGGCATGTGCACCGACATCACCGAGCGCCGCCGGGCCGAGGAATCGCTGCGCGCCCTGGTGGGCGGCGTGGTGCATGAGATCCGCAACCCCGTCTATGGCATCTCCATCAACCTGGACGCCATGGAGGCCACCTTCGGGGAGGAGCCCCGCTACGTGCCTTTCGTGACCGCCCTGCGGGAGAGCGCCGAACGCATCGCCAGCCTCATGAACGACCTCAAGGACTACGGGGAGCCCCGCACCCTCAACCCCGAGCCCTGCCTGGTGCGGGCCCTGCTGGAGGAGGCCGCGCGCTCCTGCGAGCCCCAGGCCACGCATAAGGCCTGCGCGGTGGGCATCCACCTGGAGGACCCCCGCCTGGTCCTGCCCCTCAACGCCCGGCGCATGCACCAGGTCTTCCGGAACCTCCTGGAGAACGCCATCCACCACTCGCCGGAAGGTTCCGAGGTCACCGTGCGCGGCCGCCGGGAAACCCGGGAGGACCACCCCTGGTGGGTGCTCACCGTGGAGGACCAGGGCCCGGGCTTCGCGCCCGAGACCCAGGCCCGCGCCTTCGAGCCCTTCTTCACCCGGCGCAAGGGCGGCACCGGCCTGGGCCTCTCCATCGTCAAGCGCGTGGTGGAGGAGCACGGCGGCTCCGTGGAGCTGGGCAACCGCCCCGAGGGCGGCGCCGTCGCCACCGTGAAGCTTCCCGCGCCCCGCAAGCCCGCCTCCCTCCTCCAGGATGCCCCATGACCGATCCCCGGATCCTCCTCATCGAGGACGACCCCAGCGTCCGCCACGGCATGGCCGCCTTCCTGCGGGCCAACAGCATCGAGGTGCAGGAGGCCGAGACCTGCCGCCAGGCCCTGGAGCTGTTCCGCAGCGGCAACCCCGACGTGGTGGTGGCCGACTACAGCCTCCCCGACGGCACCTCCCTGGACATCCTGGCCCAGGTGAAGCGCATGAGCGAGAACACGCCCTTCATCATCCTCACCGCCCACGGTTCCATCGACCTGGCCGTGAAGGCCATCAAGGAGGGCGCGGACCAGTTCCTCACCAAGCCCGTGGAATCCAAGGCCCTCCTGGTCCTGGTGCGGCGCCTGCTCCAGCAGCAGCGTCTCCGCCAGCAGCAGGAGGCCGCCAACCGCCAGCGCGCCGGCATCCTGGACCCCTTCCAGGGCGAGAGCGCCGCCATCCGCAAGCTGGAGGAGCAGGCCCGCATGATGCTGGAATGGGACAGCCCCATCCTCATCCTCGGCGAGACCGGCGCCGGCAAGGGGGTCCTGGCGCGGTGGATCCACTTCCACAGCAAGCGCTCCGAAGAGGCCTTCGTGAACCTCAACTGCGCCGGCCTCACGCGGGAGCTGCTGGAGAGCGAGCTCTTCGGGTTCGAGCGGGGCGCCTTCACCGGGGCCGTGGCCGCCAAGCAGGGCCTGCTGGAGGTGGGCCACCGGGGCATCGTCTTCCTGGACGAGATCGGGGACATGGACCCCGCCATCCAGCCCAAGCTGCTCAAGGCCCTGGAGGAGAAGACCTTCCGCCGTCTGGGCGACGTGCGGGACCGGGTGGTGGACATCCGCCTCATCGCCAGCACGAACCTGGCCCTGGAGGACATGGTCCGCGCCCGCACCTTCCGGGACGACCTCTACTACCGCATCAGCACCCTCACTCTGCGCATCCCGCCCCTGCGGGAGCGTCCCGAGGACATCCCCATCCTGGCCGAGAGCATCCTCCAGGCCGTGGCCTCGCGCATGGGCAGGCTTCCCGTGACCCTCAGCCCCCGGGCCGAGGCCGTCCTCCGGTCCTACCCCTGGCCGGGCAACCTGCGGGAGCTCTCCAACGTCCTGGAGCGGGCCATGATCCTCCAGCGCGGGGACTGCCTGGAGGCGGCGGACCTGGGGCTGGAGGACCGTCTGGCCACCGCTGCCGAGGCCCCGGGCGATTTCGTGACCTTGAAGGAAGCGGAGAAGGCCCACATCGAGCGGGTCCTGAACCACACCGGCGGCAACGTGGGGGAGGCCGCGCAGATCCTCGGCATGGCCCGCCGGACCCTCTACGACCGCCTCAAGGCCCTGGGCGTGACCCTGGGCACCTGAACTACCTTTTCCATCTTTCTCAGCGACCCTCCGCGTACCTCTGCCACCTCAGCGATTTAG
>DBME01000160.1:0-6511 GCA_002298155.1 Holophagaceae bacterium UBA706
GGCGGCCACGCCCAGGGCGGCGGCGTCCAGGACGGGGATCTCCACGGAGGCCACCTTGCGGATGCCCCGGATGCCCACGTAGCGGGGCTCGTTGATGCCGGTCTGGATGGAGAGCACGCAGGGCAGGTCGATGTCGCTGACCTCCTGGGCGCCGCCCTCGATCTCGCGGCCGATGCGCAGGGTCTTGCCGCCGCCGGTCTCGATGCGGTTCACCAGGGACGCGTAGGGCCAGTCCAGCAGAGCGGCCAGCATGCCGCCCACCTGGGCCGCGCCGTCGTCGGCCAGCGCCCCGGTGAGGATGAGGTCGTACGAGCCCTTAAGGGCCGCGGCCTTGAGGATGGTGGCCACGCCCAGGCCGTCGGAGCCCTGGAAGGCGTCGTCGACCAGGAGGAGGCCCTGGTCGGCCCCCATGGCCATCTCGCGGCGCACCGCCTCCTCCGCGGAGGCGTCGCCCACGGAGACCACGGTGACGCTGCCGCCGTCGCGCTCGACGATCTGGATGGCCTCTTCAACGGCGTAGTTGTCCCACTCGTTCACCGAGTAGACCAGGTCGTCGCGCAGGATGTCCTTGCCCGAACCGTCGACGGCGATCTCGTTCTCCGCCGAATCGGGGACGCGCTTGACGCATACCAGGATTTCCATTCATTCCTCCGGGGTGATCAGGCGTTCTGCAGCTGTCCGTCGACCAGTTCGCACAGGTCCACGGCTTCCATCTTTCCTTCGAGGCCCGCCACCTTGATGGCGTCCTCGATGTTGGTGAGGCAGTAGGGGCAGGCCGTGACGATGACGTCGGCCCCGGCCGCGCGGGCCTGTTCCACACGCACGACGCCCATGCGCTTCTCCTCCTCGGGCTCGTAGAAGAGCATGAGGCCGCCGCCGCCGCAGCAGAAGGAACGGTCGCGGCAGTGGCCTTCCATCTCCACGCGCTTGAGGCCGGGGATGGCGTCCAGGGCTTCGCGGGGGGGATCGTAGACGCCGTTGTGGCGGCCCAGGTAGCAGGGGTCGTGGAGCGTGTAGGTCTTGCTGGGGTCGGCCAGGGGGCGGGCCTGGAGCTTGCCGCTGCGGAAGCCCGCGGCGATGAGCTCGCTGATGTGCTCGACTTCGGGGACGCCCACGTAGTCGTGCTTGAGGGCGTTGTAGGCGTGAGGGTCGTTGGTGACGATGCGCTTGGCCTGGGAGGCGGCGATGGCCTCGGTGTTCTGGTCGCGCAGGCTCTGGAAGAGCATCTCCTCCCCGAACCGCCGCACCTCGTGGCCGCTGTCCTTCTCGTCCTTGCCCAGGATGGTGAAGTCCACGCCGGCCCGGGAGAGGATCCGGGCGGTGGACTGGGCGATGCGCTGCATGCGGTCGTCGTACGAGGTGATGCTGTCCACGAAGTAGAGGGTGTCGGCGGTCTCGCCCTTCTCGGCGAGCTTGACCTGGTAGCCTTCGCCCACCCCGGCGGCCCAGTCGGCGCGCTTCTTCTCCAGCTTGCCCCAGGGGTTGCCGCGCTTTTCCAGGGCGCTCAGGGGCTTCTGGACGGACTGGGGCACCATGCCGTCCTCGACCATGCCCCGGCGGAGGTCGACGATCTTGTCGATGTACTCGATGCCCAGGGGGCACTCCTCCTCGCAGGCGCCGCAGGTGGTGCAGGACCAGATCTCGGCCTCGCTGAAGATGCCGCCGATGAGCGGCTCGGGCGCGGCGGGGGCGCCCAGCAGGGGGTAGTGGCTGAAGGCGTAGTCGCGGCCCTTGATGCTGATGAAGCGGGGCGACAGGGGGCGCTTGACGGTGTTGGCCGGGCACCGGTCCGAGCAGCGGCCGCAGTCGGCGCAGCTGTAGAAGTCCAGGATGTGCTTCCAGGTGAAGTCCTCGAAGGTCTTGACGCCGAAGGACTTCAGGGAATCCAGGCCCGCGTCGTCCACCCCGTGGCGCACGGGCTTGACCGTGCCCGTCTCCACGCGCATGAAGAACACGTTGAACAGGCTGGTGATCACGTGGAAGTGCTTGCCGAAGGGCAGGAAGCAGAGGAAGAAGAAGAAGGTGACGTCATGCACCGCGTAGGCGGCGAGGTTGATGTCCGCCAGGACCTGCCGGCCCATTCCGGCCAGGGCCCCCTGGAAGAACCGGGCCAGGGTGAAGGGCGCCGCGGATCCCGCGCCGCCGGCGGCCAGGAGGCTGCCCTCGAAAAGGCTCTCGGAGACCAGGAGGGTTGCGATGAGGCCGAGCACGAACAGGGCCTCGGGGGTGTGGTCCTTGCCCAGGGCCGGGGGGACCTTGTACCGCTCGGGCTTGAAGAACGCCCGGCGCACCGCCAGGATCGCCACCGCCAGGAACACCGCCGTGGCCGAGTAGTCCTTGACGGCGTTGTAGGTTTCGCCGAACCCCGGCAGGGTGAATCCCTCCCGGAACCCCAGGACCACCAGCTGCGTGGACCGGGCCCCCAGGGCCAGGAAGCCCAGGAAGACCACGATGTGGAGCACGCCGGCCACCATGTAGCGGGGCTGGCGCCACTGGGCGAGCCAGATCTTGAGGACCAGACCCAGGCGCTTGGGCACCTCCTTGAACCGCGGATCGCGGGCCGCCCGCAGGAGGGGGACCATGCGCTAANNGGGGACCATGCGCCGCCAGATGATCCAGGCGAAGCAGGCCAGGCCCGCCACGGGGATCAGCAGGAACAGCCAGCGCGCGGGCACCCCTGCCAGGGTGGCGGTGGCGGGTGAGAAGGGCTCGAAAGCCATGGACGTTCCTCCTGTCTACTTGCCGCCGAAGGCGTCCTCGGGCATTTCCACGGCCAGGCCACAGCCGGAGAGGATGGCTTCCATGCGGCCCATGGCCACCGGGAGCATCACCTTGGCGTAGAACTCGGCGCCCTTGATCTGGCCGTCGTAGAAGACGGCGTCCTTCTCCTTGGCGCCGGGCAGGGCCTCGGCGGCCACCCGGGCGCGCCACAGGAGCATCCAGCCCAGGACCACGTCCCCGCACACTTCCATGAAGGGGTGGGCGTGGGCGGCGGCGGTGAGGAGGTCGCCATACATGGCGGTGGTGCCCATGTGCCGGGCCACTTCCTCCAGCCGGATGAGGGCGGGTTCCAGGGCGTCGGCAAGGGAGGAGGTGCGGTCCTGCTCCCGGGCGGCGCCCAGGGCGGAACGCATCTCGTCGAACAGGTCCATGATGGGCCGGCCCTGGTTCTGGCCCAGCTTGCGTCCCATGAGGTCCAGGGCCTGGATGCCGTTGGTGCCTTCATAGATGGCCGTGATGCGGCAGTCCCGCAGGAGCTGTTCCATGGGGTACTCGCGGACGTAGCCGTAGCCGCCGTACACCTGGACGCCCTGGCTGCACACGTCGAAGCACCGCTCGGTGACGTAGCCCTTGGCGATGGGGATCAGGAAGTCGATGATGCCCTGCATGCGGGTCTTCTCGTCGGCGTCCGAGGCGGTGTGGATGCGGTCCGAGAGGTGGCCCAGGTAGTAGAAGAGGCTGCGGAAGCCCTCCACGTGCACCTTCATGAGCATGAGCATGCGGCGCACGTCGGGGTGCTGGATGATGGGCACCGCGGGCGCGCTCTTGTCGAGCATCTTGAGCAGGTGGCGGCCCTGGTTGCGGGTGCGGGCGTAGTTCACGGCATAGAGGTAGGAGGGGCTGGCGCAGGCCAGGCCCTGGTGGCCCACCATGAGCCGGGCGTCGTTCATCATCATGAACATGGCGCGCATGCCCTTGTTGGCCTCGCCCAGGAGGGTGCCCACGCACTTGCCCTTGCCGCCCAGGGCGATGGAGCAGGTGGCGTTGCCGTGGATGCCCATCTTCTCTTCGATCCCGGTGCAGACCACGTCGTTGGGTTCGCCCAGGCTCCCGTCGTCGTTGACCCGGATCTTGGGGACCACGAACAGGGAGATGCCGGAAGTGCCGGCGGGGGCGCCCTCGATGCGGGCAAGGACGGGATGGACGATGTTGGGCGTGATGTCGTGCTCGCCGCCCGAGATGAAGATCTTGTTGCCCACGATGGAGTAGGTGCCGTCGCCGTTGGGGGTGGCCACGGTGGTGAGGGCGCCCACGTCCGAGCCGGCCTCGGGCTCCGTGAGGAGCATGGTGCCGGCCCATTCGCCGGAGAAGAGCTTCTTCAGGTAGAGGCGCTTCTGGGTCGCGTCGCCGAAGGCCTCGATGAGCTTGCCCGCGCCGTGGGAGAGGCCGGCGTGCATGAGGAAGGCGAAGCTGGCGCCCATGAGGTAGTCCGAGGCGGCCGTGGCCACCACGTGGGGCATGCCCTGGCCGCCCCACTCGGGATCCTCGGTCATGGCCAGCCACTCGCCGTCCCGCAGGGCCTTCCAGGCCTTGTGGTAGGACTCGGGGACGGTCACCGCGCCGTTCTCGAAGCGGGCGCCGATGCGGTCGCCGTCCACCTGGGTGGGCAGGATCTCCTTCACGGCGAGGTTCCGGGCCTCCGAGATGATCAGGTCAACGGATTTGCGGTTGAAGTCCTTGAACTTCGGGTGCTTGGCGAGTTCCTCGACCTTCAGCTGCTCATGAAGGACGAAGTCGATGTCTCTGCGATCGGCCAGAATCTGGGCCATGATGCCTCCGAGCTATGAGGAAATCAGGATGGGTCGGGTGGAACGGCGAAGTTGTCTTATTTTAATCGTTGATGGATTCTAGACCCGTTCGAAGACGGTGGCGATACCTTGGCCGAGGCCGATGCACATGGTGGAGATCCCGGTGTTCTGCCCGCCGGCCTTCATGAGGTGCAGGAGGGTGGTGGTGATCCGGGCGCCCGAGCAGCCCAGGGGGTGGCCCAGGGCGATGGCGCCGCCGTTGAGGTTCACCTTCTTCTCGATGTGGTCCCGGAGCTGGAGGTCCTTGAGCACGGGCAGCGACTGGGCCGCGAAGGCCTCGTTCAGCTCCCACAGCTCGATGTCCTGGAGCTTCATCTGCGCCCGGGCCAGGGCCTTCTTCACGGCCGGCACGGGGCCGTAGCCCATGATGGAGGGGTCCACGCCGGCGGTGGCCATGGCCCGGATCTTCGCCATGGGTTCCAGGCCCAGGGCCTTGGCCCGGTCCAGGGACATGACCAGGACGGCCGAGGCCCCGTCGGAGATGGCCGAGGAGTTGCCCGCCGTGACGGTGCCGTGCTTGGGGTCGAAGGCGGGCTTGAGGGCGGCCAGGGCCTCCAGGCTCGTGTCGCCCCGGATGACCTCGTCGGTGTCGTAGAGGACGGAGAACCCGTTCTCGTCGTGGCCCTCCACCGGCACGATCTCGGCCTTGAACCGCCCCTGGGCGGTGGCCTCGGCGGCCTTGAGGTGGGAGCGCAGGGCGAACTGGTCCTGGGCGGCGCGGTTGATCCCATGCATGCGGGCCAGGACTTCGGCCGTGAGGCCCATCATCCCGGAGGCCTTGGCGGCGAACTTGCTCAGGGCCGGGTTGGGGTCGATCCCGTGGGTCATGGGCACGTGGCCCATGTGCTCCACGCCGCCCACCACGAAGACCTCCCCGTTGCCCGTCATGATCGCCATGGCGGCGGAATGCAGGGCGCTCATGGAGGAGCCGCACAGGCGGTTGATGGTCTGGGCGCTGGCGGTGTGGGGGATGGGGGTCATCAGGGAAGCGAAGCGCGCGATGTTGAACCCCTGCTCCAGGGTCTGCTGCACGCAGCCCCAGATCACGTCCTCGATCTCGCCGGGGTCGACCTTGGGGTTGCGCTGGAGGAGCGCGTTGATCATGGCCGCGGACAGGTTCTCGGCGCGGACGTTGCGGAACATGCCCCCCTTGGAGCGGCCCATGGGGGAACGAACGGCATCTACGACGACGACGTCTTTCATGCTACTTCTCCTCGTGGAAGCCGCGGCCGGCTTCGGCATACGACAGCATCTGGGCGGTGGGGCGGTAGAGGGGGCCGAGGTTCTGGAAGGCTTCGGCCTTCTTGCAGAGGGCCCCGAGCCCCACGGCGTCGGCGTAGCGAAGGGCGCCGCCCCGGAAGGGCGGGAACCCCAGGCCGTACACCAGCCCGATGTCCACCTCCACGGGCGTGGCGACGATGGCGTCCTCCAGGCACCGGGAGCACTCGATGATCATGGGCAGCATCATGCGGTCGATGATGTCCTGGTCGCTGACCGTGGCGGGCGGGTCCTGCTTCACCAGGGCCTTGAGGATGCCGGCGGCCTCGGGGTCGGGCTCCTTCCTGGGGACGCCCTTCTTGTCGGGGACGTAGGCGTAGAAGCCCTTGCCGTTTTTCTGGCCGAAGCGCTGGAGCTCGAACATGGCCTCGATGGCCGTCTTCTCCGTGTAGGCCATGCGGTCGGGGAATTCCCGGCCCATGACGGCGTTGGCGTGGTTGGCGGTGTCGATGCCCACCACGTCCAGGAGGTAGGCGGGGCCCATGGGCCAGCCGAACTTCTCCATCACCTTGTCGATGCGCTGGAAGTCCACGCCCTCGTTCACCAGCATGATGAAGCCGGCGAAGTAGGGGAACAGGATCCGGTTCACCAGGAAGCCCGGGCAGTCGTTGACGACGATGGGGGTCTTGCCCATGGCCAGGGCG
>DBME01000160.1:6547-10060 GCA_002298155.1 Holophagaceae bacterium UBA706
GAAGTGCATGCCGCAGAAGTTCTCGGGGCGCTTGAGGCCCTCGGCGAGGCGGGTGATGGAGATGGTGGAGGTGTTGCTGGCCAGGATGGCGTCCTCCCGCACCTGGTCCTCCAGGTCGGCCAGGACGGCCTTCTTGACCTTCTCGTTCTCCACGACGGCCTCCACGGCCAGGTCCACTTCCTTGAAGTCGCCGTAGCTGAGGGTGGGCCGGATGCGGCCCAGCACCGCGGCCATGCCGTCGGCGGTCATCTTGCCCTTCTCCACGCGCTTGACCAGGAGCTTGCCGGCCTCGGAGAGGCCCAGTTCCAGGGCCTTCTCCTGGATGTCCTTCATGAGGATGCGGGTGCCCTTCGACGCGGACTGGTGGGCGATGCCGCCGCCCATGATCCCCGCGCCCAGCACGGCCGCCGTGTTGACGGGGCTGCCGGCCTTGGCCACCTTCTTGGCCATCTTCCCGACGAAGTGGTCGCCCAGGAAGATGGTGACGAGGTTGAAGGCGGTGGGCGTCTTGGCCATGCGGGCGAAGGCGGCGGCCTCGATGGTCAGCGCGTCGTCGCGGCCCCGCAGGGCCCCCTTCTGCATGGCCTCGATGGCGGCAACGGGGGAGGGGTAGTTGGGGCCGGCCTTGCCGGCCACGAAGGCCTTGGCCCCCTCGAAGACCATCATGGTCTCGGTGGGGTTCAGCTTGAGGGGGGAGACCTTCTCCAGGCGCCGGGCCTTCCAGTCCCGGCGGCCGGCGATGGCCTGGCCCAGGAGGTCCAGGGCGGNNCAGCAGCGCGTAGCCGAAGCTGGCCGCGTCGTCGTGCTCGAACAGCGAGGCGTTGTTGACCACGGCGTCCACGGCGCCGATCTTGAGGGCGGCGTCGGCCCCGTGCTGCTCGCCGGCGGCGATCCACTCGATGGCGTTGTCGGCCCCGCACAGGCGCGACAGGCGCACCGTGCCGCCCCAGCCCGGGAAGATGCCCAGTTTGGTCTCGGGCACCCCGATGCGGGTGGCCGAGGACATGACCCGGTAGCTGGTGGCCAGGGCGAACTCCAGGCCCCCGCCAAAGGCGAAACCGTTAATGGCCGTCACGGAGGGGAAGGGGAAGTCCTCCACGGTGGAGAAGAGCTTGTCCACCTGCAGGAGCCATTCCGCCAGCTGGTCTTCGGGATTCTTGAAATATTCCACAAATTCCGTGACATCGGCGCCGACGATGAAACAATCCTTGCCGCTGGTCACCAGGAGGCCCTTAACCCCCGGTTCCGCCTTGATCTGGGCGATGGCCTCGCCCAATTCCGCAAGGGTGGCGCGGTTGAATTTGTTGACCGAGTCATCTTTTAAGTCGAACGTCAGCTCGGCGATTCCGCCTTCGAGCATGGAACATTGGATGGATTGACCGTCGAATTTCATAGTGGGGCGCTCCTGGGTCGGCGGGTGAATGGACGGGGGGCAGGGATAACGGCCGGATTCGATCATTTAGTCTCGATTGCCATCCAGCTTTTCCTGAGGTCCGGGCGGTGGATCGGGGAGGGCAAACCCCGGGTAAACGCCACGGGAGCTTTGATTGATGGAGCATTCTGCTACCTCCCGACCTCCCCTGCAAGATTTGATTATTTCTTTTTCTCCGCGGAAATGGGTTTAGGATGACCCATCCCCGGAGGATTCCCGTTGATCAGGACCATTGCGGAGCTTTTTTATGAAGCCCTGGGGCACAACCTCCCCGATGCCATGGCCTTCCGCTCCGGTGGGGCCTATGTGCCCCTTTCCCACGGCGAAATCCAGGCCCGGGTGGAACGCCTGGTCCTGGCCCTGAAGGCCGAGGGCCTACAGGCCGGCGACCGGGTGGCGATCCTGTCGGAGAACCGGCCGGAATGGGCCATGACGGACTACGCCTGCGCGATCCTGGGCATCGTCTCGGCGCCGGTCTATCCCACCCTCAACCCCAACCAGACGGAGTACATCATCCGGCACAGCGGCGCGCGGGTGATCTTCTGCTCCTCCCGGGGCCAGCTGGAGAAGGTGCTGCAGGCCTGGCACCGCCTGCCCGAACTGGAGGCGGCGGTCCTCATGGCCGGCGAGGTGCCGGCGGTGCCCGGGCGGCGGATCCTGGCCTGGGACGATCTCCAGGAGGCCGGGCGGCTCCAGGAGGACCGGCGCCCCCTGGTCCGCACCTGGGCCCAGGAGCGGGATCCCGGGCAGCTGCTGACCCTGATCTACACCTCCGGCACCACCGGGGAGCCCAAGGGGGCCATGCTCACCCATGGCAACCTGGTCTCCAACATCCTCGCGGCCCTGAAGATCCTGCAGCTCAACCCGGGCCGGCGCTGCCTGAGCTTCCTCCCCCTGTCGCACATCTTCGAACGCATGGGCGGGCACTACACCATGTTCTTCTCCGGCGTGGCGATCTATTACGTCGAGGACCTTGACACCCTGCCGCAGTGCTTCCTGGACGTGCGGCCCCAGGTGCTGCTGGCCGTGCCGCGGATCTACGAGAAGGTCTACGCCAAGATCCGGGAGATGGTCAACGCGGGGGGCCTGGCCAAGCGGGTCGTCTTCCATTGGGCCATGGGGGTCGGGAAGCAGGTCGCGGCGCTGCGCTACGTGGGGAGGAAGCCCGGCATGGTGCTGGGCCTGCGCTACGCCGTGGCGGACCACCTGGTGTTCGCCAAGGTGCGGGCCCGGCTGGGGGGGCGCATCGAGATCTCCGCCTCGGGCGGGGCCGCCCTGGGCCCCCAGATCCTGGAGTTCTTCTGGGCCGCGGGCGTGCCCATCTTCGAAGGCTACGGCCTGTCCGAGACCAGCCCCATCCTCACCATCAACGCCCGCAACGAGGTGCGGCCCGGGTACGTGGGCCGGCCCATCCTGGATTCCTGGCAGGGCAAGCCCTTCCTCAAGCTGGGCGAGGACGGGGAGATTCTGTGCCAGGGACCCAACGTGACCCTGGGCTACTGGAACGACCCCTTCGCCACCGGGGAGGCCTTCGACCCCGACGGTTACTTCCGCACCGGGGACATCGGCGCCCTGGACGAGCAGGGGCGGCTGCGCATCACGGACCGCAAGAAGGAGCTCCTCGTCACCTCCGGCGGGAAGAACGTGGCGCCCCAGCCCATCGAGCGCCTCCTGGCCACGGACAAGTACATCGCCCAGGCCGTGGTCATCGGGGACCGGCGGAACTTCCTCAGCGCGGTCATCGTGCCCAACCTGGGCAACCTCCACCGGTGGGCGGCGCGCAAGGGCCTGACCTACGCCAGCGACGCCGAGCTGGTGTCCCTGCCCGCGACCCGGGAGAAGCTCCTCCAGCGCATCGATCGCATCAATCAGCAACTCTCAAAATATGAATGGATCCGAAAGGTCGTGCTGACGAGCGAGGAAATGACCCTGGAGGCGGGGCTGCTGACCCCCTCCCTCAAGGTCAAGCGCAAGGCGGTCAATGAACGGTACGCCGCGGAGATCGAAGCGCTGTACGAGAACTAAGAGGGTGGCCAACCAACCGCACAGGTTCCGGACTCCCGCGCCGCAGGGTTCGTTGG
>DBME01000116.1 GCA_002298155.1 Holophagaceae bacterium UBA706
CCCGCTCCAGGCGCACCGCCACCGGGCGCACCGCCACCTGACGGGTTGGGCTCAGCGGGCTTCCCGATCTTTCCAGTGAAGACGATCGGATCAGACTTCACGCCGGCCGCATTGACGGCCCGGCAACGCAGGGCGAAGGTGCCCGATGAACCGACCTTGAACTTCACGGTGGGGGCCCCGCCGCCACCGGTGGGGGTCTGTATGACGACATTCTCCCCGTCCCATTCGTAGGTCTCTCCCGGGAAACCACCGCCGGCCACCGAGGCCGTGTGGGTGGCATCGGGCTCGAGCGTTTCGGAGGCCCTGATCTTCGGTTTGGCGGGATGGGGCGCGACATCGACCACCATCCAGGCCATGCCGGAATGACCGGTCTTGGGATCCGAGACCCGGCAGGCCAGGATGACGGCCCCGGCTTGGCGTGCCTTGAAGGACACCGCGGGACCCGTTTCCTGGTCCAGGTTCCCCTCTCCCTGGACGGACCAGTGGTAGGTTAGGCCCGGCCGGGGCGCCGTTATGGCAGCCTTGTGGCCGCCCGTATGGGCGGTGACAACCTTGGGGGCTTCGATGGCGAGGCGGTCCAGGGTCTGGCCCTTCTGGGCCGTGAGGGTGACCTGGGTGGCCGGAGCGGATTCACCGGCGAGGTTGGTGGCGATGCACCGGAGCGTGAACAGGCCAGGCTCGTTGGGGGCGAACTGGACGAGGTTGCCTTCTGCGACGATGCCGCCGCCCTTGAAGCTGCCGCGATCCAGTTCCCACCGGTACCGGGTTCCGGGGCGGCCCGCCTTCACGAAGGCCACCTGCCAGCTCCCCGTCACGACGGGCTCGCCGAGGACGATCTGGGGCTTCTCCGGCGCGGGCGCCACCACCGCGCCCACGCTGGACGTGCGGGACACGCCGGTGGCGTTGTTCTTCGCGCTGCAGGTGAGAAGGAGCCCGGGAGCGTGCGCGGGAACCTTGAAGGCTATCGAGGAGCCTTCCAGCTTCAGGGTGGCCCCGACGGGGCCTTCATCCTGCAGGGTCCAGGTGTAGGTCACGCCCGGCTGGGGGTCCACGACGCTGGCCGCGGCCTGCTTTCCTTCGGTGAGGACCGGGTCCACGCGGAGCTGCGGGATGTCGGTCATCCAGGGCACCACCTCGCCCGTGAATTCGTGGACCTTCTCCTCATGCTCGGCATGATGGGAGATCGTTGGTTTGCCCAGGACCCGCGCCCGCAGCCGGAACTGCTTCCCGGGTTCCGCGACGAAGGCCACCGAACCGGTGTTGCGGACCCCGTCCCCGCCAGCGAAATGCCCCCCCTGGATGCTCCAGGCCCACGCGTCCCCGTTGTTGTTGGCGACCCAGGCGACCTGGACCGTCCCGGCCACCACCTTGCCCGGGGCCTGGATCCCCTCCATGACCTTGCCGCCGTTCACGGCGACGACCACCGCCTTCTCGGCCACATCCCCGATCTCGTTGGTGACTTTCAGCGTGAAGGTGGTCGTGGCCACCGGATGGACCTGGAACGCCTGGCCATTGGNNGTGCCAACCGCCGGCACCACTTCGCCCCTGCCCCCCTCGAACTCGGGGGTGAGGACCACCAGGGTGCCGGGGTTCACCGGCGCCGGATCGGCCTCGAAGGCCTTGATCCGGGGCTGGGTGTACACATGGACCACCGTGGTGGACATGACGTCGGGATGGGAGGCTACCCGGCACCTGAGGAAGTAGGTTCCGGGTTCCTGAGCCTTGAACAGCCCATCGGGCGTGATCGAGGCCATGCCCGGGTTGTCGATGGACCACTGGACCTGGGTCATGGAGGTCCCCGTGACCCGCGCCTGGAGCTGCAGGGGCTTGCCGGCCGTGACGGCGGCCTCCTGGGGCAGGTTCACCAGGGTCACCCGCTGCTGGCTCTGGTCCTTGGCCCCTCCTCCCCCTCCGCATCCCGCCAGGAAGCCCAGGAGCGCCAGCACCCCGGAAAGGCGCCAGGACAGCACTGGCCCGAGGACCCGGGACTGGGTGCCTTCGGATGGCGCGAAAAAGGAAGTGGGAGGGGTCAGGAACGTCGTCATGGGCAGTTCAACCATTTATAATCAATCAATATGTTAATGATCCCACCCTTGATGAGGTTTCATCTTTCATCCTCAATAGAATTGAACTTTTAACATTGATATGAAACAAAAGACCTTGAGCGGGCGGCAGGCAAAATTTAAAATTAATTCATTGATATCAGCATCAGAAAAAGGTGTCTCGTGCTTGCTAGGGCCCGGCATGAACAAAAGGAGCGCGTCCTGACGAACGCGCCCCCTGGGTATACCGGTCCAGGCAGGCCGGCCTAGTCGTCGGCTTCCGCCGCCGCAGGCTCCGCCGCCCCACCCTTCTTGGGTTCGGGCGGGGCATCGATGAGGGTCACGAAGTCGCCGCGGTTCCGCCGGAAGCAGCTGAAATCCATCAGCACGTTGGAGCGGGACAGGGTCTTTGCGGGAAGGACCACGAGGCGGTCGCCCAGGCCGGGCGCGCGCTTGAAGTTCATCTCCGTGGAGTCCTTGCCGCTGCCGAACCGCAGGCTCAGGGCGAGGGTGCCCGTCAGGCCGTCGTCGAAGTAGGCCAGGTACCGCTTGGTGGCCTTGAGGGTGTAATTGTCCTTGTGCGTGCTCAGCTTGACGATGTCGCCATCGGACTTGCTGTCGGCAGGCTTGAGGTAGACATCGCCGACGGTGAGCTTGAAATCGGCAATGGTGACCACCACATCCTTGGTGGACTTGTTGTTGATGCCGCACCACTTCTCGTTCGGAAACGCCGCCTGGGCGGGAAGGGTCAGCAAGGTGCCGACCACCGCGCCCATGGCCCATTTCGTGATGGCATTCATGACTAGGCTCCGTTCTGCAACCGCGGGCGGCCTCCCGGGCATGACGAGGGAAGGCGATGTGGCCTTGGCATCGCCGGAGGGGTGAAAGCGAATGAAATATAAATTAATGCTTAGGACCGTCAATCCCTGAATCGCCACCGTAGCTGAGATGAAATCCCTTTATATATTTTTTACCAATAATTACGAACCTAATACATCCGAAGAACCAACCAGCACCGCCCTTGACTTCAAAATCGAATTTATTATTTTTTTATTAACTACTCGGAGACACACGTGCCCAAGGCAACGCAGCGTTCGTTCCCTTCCCTCATGGTCCCTTTCGGACTGATCCTGGCGCAGCTCCTTCTCCTCACCGCCTGCGGCGGACTGGTTCAACCCGCGGACACGGCCCCGGCCCCCCACCTTCCCGAACGGATCGGGGAAGACAAGGGGCTGGCATCGGTCGCCACGGTCGAGGACAAGGCGCTCCTGCAGTCCGCGGATCAGAGCCTATCCAGGTAGGCCCTCAGGCCTTTTCCACCCAGATGTCCAGGAGCTGCACGCAGACCTCGGTGGCGGCGGTCATCCACTCCAGCGAGACCCACTCCTGCACCGAGTGGAAGTTCTGGCCTCCGGCGAACAGATTGGGCGTGGGCAGGCCCATGAAGGACAGCCGCGCGCCGTCCGTTCCGCCCCGGATGGCGCGGCGGATGGGCGTGATGCCCTGGCGGGTCACGGCTTCCAGGGCGTGGTCCAGCACCTGGGGGGTCTCGGCGATCTTGAGGGCCATGTTGCGGTAGGACTCCTTGACCTC
The DNA here is from genome assembly GCA_002298155.1 of Holophagaceae bacterium UBA706. Taxonomy (GTDB): domain Bacteria; phylum Acidobacteriota; class Holophagae; order Holophagales; family Holophagaceae; genus Mesoterricola. The sequence continues at coordinate 3,636 of DBME01000116.1, forward strand.
CATGCGGACCTTGGCGCCGGGGAACCGGCCTTCCACCTCGGACGCCACGGAGCGCAGCACCTCCTCGCGCTCGTGGAGCTCCTCTTCGCTGAAGGCACGCACCAGGAACTTGACCTCGGCGTGGGTGACGTCGCCCGTGAAGGCGAAGGCGTGGAGGTAGGGCTCCCGGCCCTCGGTGGTCTCGGGGAGGCGGTCGGCGGGGATGGCGCCGACGATGGCGGAGGCCACCCGCACGGCATTGACCATGATCCCCTTGGCGTAGCCGGGGTGGACGTCATGGCCGGTGATGGTGAGGATGGCCGTGTCGGCGCAGAAGGTCTCGTCCTCCACCTCGCCCACCACCGACCCGTCCAGGGTGTAGGCATACGCGGCCCCGAAGGCCGCCACGTCGAAGTGCTCGGTGCCCCGGCCCACCTCCTCGTCGGGGGTGAAGCCGATCCGGAGGTCCCCGTGGAGCACTTCGCTGTGGTCCTTCAGCCAGGCCACCAGGGTCATGATCTCGGCGATGCCGGCCTTGTCATCGGCGCCCAGGAGGGTCGTGCCGTCCGTGGTGACCAGCGTATGGCCCACGCACTGGGCCAGGAGCGGGTTGCCGGAAGCCGTCAGGGTCTGGGAGGGGTCGCCGGGCAGGACGATGTCGCCGCCCTGGTAGGGGGCGATGACCTGCGGCTTCACGTCCGCCCCGGGGGTGCCGTAGTAGGTGTCCAGGTGGGCGATGAACCCAAGGACCGGAACCTTGCCCGCCGCGGGATGGTCCGGCGGCAGGTTCCCGGGCACCGTGGCCGTCACGTAGCCCCAGGCGTCCATGGCCGCGTCGGCGCAGCCCAGTTCGAGAAGCTCGGCCACCAGGATCCTGGAGAGGTCCTTCTGCTTTTCCGTGGAGGGGAAGCACTCGGCGTTGTCGTCGCTGCGCGTGTCCACCGCGACGTACCGCAGGAAGCGGTCCAGGAGGGCGCGTTTGTGGGAGGGTTCGAGACGCCGGACGGGCATGGGGGGCTCCTGCATGGTGGGATGCCTCCAGGGTAACGGGAA
>DBME01000334.1:0-11508 GCA_002298155.1 Holophagaceae bacterium UBA706
GCGGCCGATGGCGGCCATGTGGGTTCGGTCCTGGCTCACGGAGGTGCCGCCCTTGCGGCCGATCTCCTCCATGTGGTTCCGGTCCTGGCTCACGGCCTCACCGCCCTTGCGGCCGATGGCGGCCATGTGGGTTCGGTCCTGGCTCACGGCCTCGCCGCCCTTGCGGCCGATGGCGGCCATGTGGGCCCGGTTCTGGCTCACGGACTGACCGCCCCGGCGGCCGATTTCGGCCATGTGCTTCCGGTTCTGGGAGACCGACTGGCCCCCCTTGCGGCCGATCTCGGCCATGTGGGCGCGTCCCCCGTTGTCGGCTTCGCCTGAGGGGCTCATATTCGCCTGGATATTTTCATCGTTGTTGTCTGCCATGATGACCTCCACTTCCTTAGTTGTCTGGTTCCGCCTGTGGGAAAGTTCCACGACAGGGGCTAATAAAAGTTGAAAAAATGCTATAAAATATTTAATATACGAGGTCCTGTTCGTCTTGACGTCTTATGGCCTCCTTTAAATAGATGCCGGACGGAGGGAATTATTCCTTCGGACGCGTTATTCCGACCTTTTCCGACAGGATCGCGGCGAGCTTGGCATCCTTCAAGGCCAGCTGGTCCAGGATATGGGCCGCCTTCTTGGCCTGCATGCCCGCCAGGAGGCTCACGGCCACTTCCTGGTTCAGGGCGGCCAACTCCTTGAGGGCCGGGGCGGCGGACAGGGGGTCCATGTTCTCGTAGGTGCGGATGATCTGGATGTCGATGGGGGGGCGGGTGCGCTGGGCTTCCAGCTTGGCGGTGGCGTCCTGGAGGGCCTTCTCCCGGGCCACCAGGTCGGCCCGGTCCCGCTCCAGGGTGCCCTGGAGGGTGGAAAGGCGCTCCTCCATCTGGCGGAGCTCGCCTTCCTTCTGGGTCACGGCTTTTTCGCGCACCTGGATCTTCTCGGCCAGTTCGCCGACCTTGACGCCCTCGGTGGCCGGGGGGGCCTGGGCCGAAAGCCAGATGACCCCGGCGGAAAGGGCCAGGGGAGCGAGGATCCAGATCGAAGATTTGGCGTTCATGGCTGCCTCAGGTGCGAAGGGCTTGGGAGCGGTTGTAGTGGTGCCGGAGCACGGCGATCTCGTCCATGTCCCGGGCCTCCTCGTGGAGGACCTCCAGGGCATGTTGTTCCTGGCGGCGCTCCTTGAGACGGAGAAGGATGAGGTGATCCTGGTGGGCCTTCACCAGGGCCTGGCGGGCTTCAGCCACCCGGGCCTCGGCCTGGTTCACGGCTTCCACGGCGCCTTCGATGCGTCGTTCCAGCACGAGGAGGTAGCGTTCCGTGGCCCGCCAGCGCTCCAGGTCGATGGTTTCCATGGTGGCGGTGCGGCGGCTGTCCACGGCGGAGGCGTGGGCCTCCCGGAGGCCGGCGAGGTGGGCGGCGGCCTCGTCGCGGGCGAGGATCGCGCGGGTCATGCGGCGCTTGGCCTCCTCCTCCAGGGCCCTACGGACCCTCAGGAGGGATTCCAGCCGGAATTGGAAGCGGGCGGCCATGTCACACCGTCCCGGACGGCTTCAGGTNNAAGGGATCCAGGTCGATGCCGAAGATCCGTCCCATGGCCAGGAGGGTGGTGCGGTGGTCGGAGCCTTCGGCCACGGCCTGGCGGAGGAAGGCCTGGATGGCGGGCTGGAACTGCACGGCCTGGTCGATGGCGGCGCTGGAGCCCTTGGTGTAGGCGCCGATCTGGATGAGGTCCTCGGCGTCGTTGTAGGTGGCCATGAGGTCCCGCATCTTGGCAGAGAGCTGCTTCTGCTCGGGCACGGCCAGGGCCGAGAAGAGTCGGCTGATGCTGGGCAGCACGTCGATGGCGGGGAAGTGGTTCTTGGAGGCCAGCTTGCGCGAAAGGATGACGTGGCCGTCCAGGATGCCCCGCACCGCGTCGGCGATGGGCTCGTTCATGTCGTCGCCTTCCACGAGCACCGTGAAGACGCCGGTGATGGACCCCATGCCCTCGAAGGTGCCGGCGCGCTCCATGAGCCGGGGCAGCAGCGCGAAGACCGAAGGGGTGTAGCCGCGGGAGCTGGGCGGCTCGCCGGCGGAGAGGCCCACCTCGCGCTGGGCCATGGCGAAGCNNAAGCGGGTGACGCTGTCCATCATCATGAGGACGTCCTTGCCCTGCTTCATGAAGAATTCCGCCACGGCCATGCCGGCCAGGGCGCAGCGCAGGCGCAGGAGGGGGGTCTGGTCGCTGGTGGCCACCACCACGACGCTGCGGGCGAGGCCCTCGGGGCCCAGGTCGTTGTCGATGAACTCGCGCAGCTCGCGGCCGCGTTCCCCCACCAGGGCGATGACGTTCACCTGGGCGGAGGTGTTCCGGGCGATCATGCCCATGAGGGTGGACTTGCCCACGCCCGAGCCGGAGAAGATGCCGATGCGCTGGCCCTTGCCCAGGGTCAGGAGGCCGTCGATGGACCGCACACCCGTGGCCAGCACCTCGGAGATGCGGCGGCGCTGCATGGGATTGGGGGGATGGCCGTGGATGGGGATCCGGTCCTCCACCTCGATGGGGGGGCCTCCGTCCAGGGGCCGGCCCAGGGGGTCGATGACCCGGCCCAGGAGGGCGTTGGACACGGGCAGTTCGGGCAGGTGGCCCTGGGCCTCGACGGTGAGGCCGGGGCGCACGCCTTCAATGTTCTCCACGGGCATGAGGAGGACCTGCTGGTCTTGGAAGCCCACCACCTCGGCGATGACCTGTCGGCCGTCGGGCATGTGGATGGCCATCTGTTCGCCCACGGAGCCTTCGGGCCCCCGGGATTCCACCACCAGGCCCACGACCTTGGAAACCCGCCCCAGGACATCGCCCGGGGGAAGCTTCTTGACCTCCTGGGCCAGGGACGTGAGGTCCATCAGCGCTCTTCCCGTTCGCGGTACTTCTGGATGAGCTCCAGGAGGCGGAGGCGGCGGCGCTCCACGGTGGCGTCCAGTACGCCCGCGGCGCTTTCCACGCGCAGGCTGCCCCGGGTCAGGCTTTCGTCCTCGCGCAGGGTGACGCCGGGGTAGTTTCGGGCGCTGTCGCCCAGTTCCTCGAGGTCACGGGGGTTCAGCAGAACGGTGATGCCGGGGCGGCCCCCGGGCTGGGGATCGCCTTCGGGGAAGGGGTGCGACTCCAGGATGCTTTCCAGGAGGGGGCGCACGGTCTGGATGCCCTGCTCGATCTCGCGGCCCGCCAGGTACTCGGCCATGGCCAGGGTCAGCCCCAGGAGTTCGTCCTGGGCGGCCCGGCCCATGAGGGAGAGGGAACCGGAGAGGTCGGCCAGGGCTTTGTCCAGGCGCTGGATCTGGGCGATGTACTGGCTCTCGCCGAAGGTGCGGCCCTCGGCCTCGCCGGCCTGGAAGCCCTCCTCGTAGGCGCGCCGGGCCACGTCCTGGGCGTCCCGCTCGGCCTGCTGCATCTTCTGATAGATGATCTGGTCGCAGGAGGCCAGGCGCCGGGCATCCTCCTCGGGGGAGGTGAGGTTGGCGGAGAGGGGCTCGTCGTCGCCGGTGTCGTCCTCGTCCAGGGAGACGGAGTACTGGGCGGCGAAGTAGGGGAAGGCCTCGATGGCCTCCAGGTCCACCTTCCGGGCGGGGATGACGCGGTCAGCTGACATAGTCGTCGCCTCCGCCGCCGCCGATGCTGATGACGCCTTCCTCTTCCAGCTGCCGGACGATTTCCACGATCTCGTGCTGGGCCTTCTCCACGTCCTTGAGCTTCACCGGGCCCATGAATTCCATTTCCTCCTTCATGAGCTCCACGGCGCGGCTGGACATGTTGCGGAAGAACTGGTTGCGCAGCTCCTCGCTGGTGCCCTTGAGGGCGGTGGTGAGGGACTTCTTGTCCACGCGCTTGAGGATCTCGGCGATGCCCAGGTCGTCGATGAGCAGGATGTCGTCGAAGACGAACATGAGGTCGCGGATGCTGGCGGCCAGCTGGGGGTTCTCGTTCTCGATCTTCTCCAGCACCACGCGGCCCGTGGTGCGGTCCATGCGGTTGAAGAGCTCGGCCACGGCCCGGACGCCGCCGTAGGCTTCCGTGGCGAAGGAGCCCAGGGCCTCCAGCTTCTGTTCGAGGATGAGCGAGATGCGGCGCACCACCTCGGGGCTGATCTCCTGGAGGTTGGCCATGCGCATGGCCACGTCGGCCCGCAGGGCCTCGGGGAGGCTGGCGATGAGGTCCCCGGCCTGGGAGGCGTTGAGGTGGGCCAGGATGAGGGCGATGGTCTGGGGGTGCTCGTTCTGGATGAACTTGGAGAGCTGCTGGGGGTTGGCCCGCTCGATGCTGGAGAAGCCGGCGGAGGATTCCAGGGCCTTGGTGAGCCGGTCGATGATCTTCCGGGCGGCCTCGGGGCCCACGGACTTGATGAGCAGCTTCTTGGCGTATTCGATGCCGCCCTGGGCGATGTAGGTCTTGGCCAGGGTCATGGTGTGGAATTCCTCCAGCACGTCGTCAGCCGTTTCGGGCTGGACGTGCTTGGTGAGGGCGATCTCCTTGGAGATGTTCTGGATCTCGTCCTCTTCCAGGAACTTGAAGATGCTGGAGGCGGTCTCGTCGCCCAGGGCGACCATCAGGACCGCGGCTTTCTGCGCGCCGGAAAGTTTGCTCATGCTATCTCCCGTCCTCGATCATCCAGGACCGCACCAGGGAGGCCACGGTCTCGGCGTCGGACAGGACGCTTTCCTGGATACGCTTCTTGATGAGGGAGCGGCGCTGGGCTTCCGGTGCCGAGGAGGCCCCTTCGGCGTTGAGCTCGGCTTCGATCTCCGATTCCAGCTCGGCCATGGACTTCAGGGGCGTGAACTTGCGGGGGGCGCCGGGGGAGCCGGGCTCGCCCGTGCCGGCGCCTTCCGCGCGAACGCGCAGGGGGGCGGGACGGTTGAGGGCGGAGGAGAGGCGCTTGAGCATGGGCAGGATGATGAGGAAGAAGACGACCACCCCAAGGATGATGTAGCCGAGCTTGGGCGCCAGCTCCCATCCCAGGTTGATCCACTTCTGTTGCCGGGCCTCCTGCTCCTCCTTGGGGTTCACGGTGGAGGCGAAGGGCATGTTCTCCACTGTCAATTCATCACCGCGCTTGGGCTGGAGCCCCACGGCGGCGGCCACCTGGTCGCGGATCTTCTTGAGCTCCTCCGCGGTGCGGGGGGCCGTCTTCTCCACCGGGTTGCCCTTGGCGTCCTTGTCCCATTTGGATGAATCGTCCACGATCACGGCCAGGGACAGGCGGCGCACGTTGCCGGGGGCCTGGTCCACGGACTTGACGGTCTTGGAGATCTCGAAGCGGGTGTTGGTCTCCTCCTTGTGGCGGGTGTCGGTGCCGGGCTGGGCGCCGGTGGTCCCGTTGATGGGGGGGACGTTGGAGGGGGTGCCGGGGACGCCGGCCACGCCGTCGCGCTTGTTCTCATCCTCCTTCATGACCTTGGTCTCCCGCTCCACCTGGCCGGCGGGGTCGAAGGTCTCGGAATTGGTGCGGACCTTGTCGAAGTCCAGGTCGATGCGGGCGGTGGCCCGCACCTTGCCGATGCCCACCACCGGCTCCAGGAGCTCGGTGACCTGGCGGATGAGGTGCTCCTCCTCCTCGCGCTGGGCCTTCTTCTGCACGTCCGAGGCGCCCACGGAGGGGTCCCGGCCCGTGCGGGAGAGGATGCGGCTGTACTGGTCGATGACCACCACCTGGTCGGGCTTGAGCCCTTCCACGCTGGCGGCCACGAGGTTGACGATGGCCTGGGTGTTCTCGTCGGGCAGGACCCGGCCGCCCTTGAGCTTGAGCAGGACCGAGGCCTTGGCCTCCTCCTTCTCCGTGGCGAAGGGGCTGTCGTTCATGGGGGAGATGTGCACCGTGGCCCCGGCCACCTGCTGGAGGCTCATGATGGTCTTGGCGAGGTCGCTTTCCAGGGCCCGGCGGTACTGGATCTTCTGGGTGAAGTCGGTGGTGGTGAGGCTGGGGTTCTCCAGCTTGTCGAAGCCGATGCCCTCGCCCTGGGGGAGGCCGTCCCCGGCGAACTTGAGGCGCAGCTCACCCACCCGGGCCTCGGGCACGCTGACCGTGCGCTGGTCCTGGCTGAGCTCATAATTGATGTTCTGCTTCTTGAGCTCTTCAACGATCCGGTTGGCGTCCGTGGGGGGAAGGTTGCTGAAAAGCACCTTCATCTTGTCCTGCCCGGCCCAGATCCCGAAGCCGATGAGGACCAGGAGCACCGTCAAGGTGATGGCGGCGACCATTCCCTTCTGGGTGGCCGTCATGCCCTCGAAGGCCTTGGTGAACTGGGATGTCGCGCTGCTTTCGTCGGCCATGATGTCCTTTCGATGGCCGGAAAGCTAAGCGTCACATCTGCATGCGCATCACTTCGCGGTATGCGTCCACCAGCTTGGAACGGACGGCCATCATCATCTGGAAGCTGACATCAGCCTTCTGGACCGCCAGAATCGCCGTGTGCATGTCAGTGGAGTTTCCACTTATCAAGTTCCGTGCCTCTTGTTCGGAGGTGTGCTGGGCTTCGCTCACTTCCTGAAGGGCCTGCTTCAGGATGTCGGCGAACTGGGAGCCCTCGGCCGCGCCCTGGCCGGTGGCGGCAGGCTTCTGGGCGGCCTGGGCCAAGGCGTCTAGGGAGGGTAGCTGGCTGGGAATCATGGGGTCCATGGGAGGAACCTTCGGTGGGGACGGGTTCAGGATGGGGTCTTCGGGGCCAGGGGGCCAGTCAGATTTCCGTCACTGATGCGTTACCGGGCTAAATTAGCCCATCAGGTAACTCGAAGCAAATCCTGGGCCGATAATGTCATGGTGCGGACCGAACGCACGACCGCCGCGTTGGCGTCGAAGCCCCGGCTGGCCTCCGTGAGGTTCACCATCTCCTCCACGGGGTTGACGTTGGGATACTGGACGATGCCGTTGGCATCCGCGTCCGGGTGGCCGGGTTCGTACTTGGTGAGGAAGGGGTCGTTGGAGGCCGCCACCTGGGCGACCTTGACCCCGGTGAGGTCCACGCCGTCGTTGCTGTGGCCCATGGGGGCCACCTGGAACACGGCGTCCTTGCGGCGGAAGGGGCCGCCCTGGGGGGTGCGGGTGGTCTCGGCGTTGGCGATGTTGGCGGCGATGAGCTGGGCGCGCAGCCGCTGGGCCGCCAAGCCGGAGGCGGCGATGTCGTTGATGGCGTCGAAGGTGCTCATTATTTGGCCGCGTCACGAATGGCGCCCAGCACGAGTTTGAGCTCGATCTGGGCGAGGTTGGAACTGAGGGTGTAGACGTTCTGGTTCTTGTTGAGGTTCATGGTCTCCCGGTCGAGATGCACGTCGTTGCCGTCGTTGCGCTCGGAGGAGATGTCCACCGGGTCCACGATGTCCAGGGGGGAGAGCCCCTGGTCGGTGTCCTGGAAGGCGCTGGGGGTGGAGGACCCGGGCGAAAACTGCCTATCGAGCTTCTCCATCTCCGTCCGGAAGGCGGCGGCGAAGTCGAAATCCTTGGTGTGGTAGCCCGGGGTGTCGATGTTGGCCAGGTTGGAGGCGATGAGGGACGCGCGGGTCGCCGCGAGGGACATGCCCTTGTTGGCCAACTGAATCATGGGATTGCGTGAAACGAGGTCGAACATGGCGGCACCTGGTGGAGTGTCCGGCTTGGCACCCGGGTCACGCCTCCTTTGCATGGTTCATGCCGCATCTCCGGCCGGGGCGGATTTTTCCTGTGCCGTTGTGGGTTGGGTTTGGGCGCGGGGGTTGCTAAACTCCTGGTACATCGTGAGGAACGTCAATGAACATCACCCATCGAAACCACCAGGGCATCACCATCGTCTATCCGGAGGGCAAGATCACCCTCGGGGACGGCGATCAGGAGCTGGGCGAGGCCGTGCGCACCATCCTCGAGCAGGGCGGCCGCCGCATCGTGCTTAACCTGAGCAAAGTCAGCTACCTGGATTCCTCGGGCGTGGGCGAGCTCGTGGGCTGCTACACCTCCATCAAGAACAAGGGTGGCGATCTCCGCATCTGCGGCATGAACTCCCGTATTTTCAACCTCATCACCATGACCAGCCTGCACTCGGTGTTCGAGGTGAAGGAAACGGAAGAAGAAGCGCTCGCCGGCTTCTGATCCGGACCCAGATGCGATTCGCCCGCCCGTCCCCAGTCCTGCTCGCAGTGCACCTTCTGGGGCCCGGGCTTTGGGCGGGTTCCGGCGTGGTCTTCATCGGCGGGGACGTGGATGACCAGGCCTTCGCCCGGGCTGCCGCCGGTCTGAAACCCAGCGGAAGCCTCGGGGAAGGCGAACTGGCCGCCGCCCTGGATGCCATCCGGGCCACGGACCGCTTCCGGAAGGTGGAAGGGACGGCTGAACGGATCGTCCTGGACCCCTGGCCCGCCCTGGCGGGCATCGAATGGCGGGGCGACGCCCCCGGATCCCTGCGCCGGACCCTCTTCCCCGGCCTCCGCAAGGGCGAGCGGTTCGGAGACCAGCGCCTGGAGGCCCTGCGGGCCCAGGCCCAGGACCGCATGGTGGCCGCGGGCTATCCCAAGGCCGTGGTGCGCACCCTGCGCACCGAGGGGGACACCCGCATCGTCCTGGACGTGGCCTCCGGCCCGCCCAACCTGATCCTGGGCGTGGAAGTGGTGGGCAAGACCGGCACGTACACCGCCGAGGAGCTCATCCAGGCCTCCGGGGTCATTCCGCAGCGGTCCCTCTGGAACCGGGAATTCGAACTGGAGTGCATGCGCCGGCTCCGCAAGAAGCTGGTGAAGGGCCGCCGGTACGAGGCCCGGGTGGACCTGGACTGGGACGCGGGCGGCGAACTGCGCATCACCGTGGACGTGGGCCCCCGGATCAAGCTCCGCGCCCAGGGCACCGGGCTGGGCTGGACGACCTCCCTCAAGGACATGGTGCCCCTGGCCCGGGCGGACCGCTACAGCCCCGAGCTGCTGGACGAGGGCGAACGGCGCATCGTGCGCCTGTTCCGCTCACGGGGCCACCTGGACCCGCAGGTCTCCCACCGGCGCGACGTGGTGCGCTCCGGGCCGGACGGCCCCGAGGAGGTGGTGATCACCTACATCCTCACGCCCGGGCCCGTGTCGACCATCGGGAACATCTCCTTCGAAGGGAACAAGGCCATCACCCAGGCCGAGCTGGCCAAGGCCGCGGGGTCGGGCAAGGGGCTGTTCAACCACAAGGCGCGGCCCGAGGTCATGGACGCGGTGGAGAGCCGCCTCCAGGCGTTCTACGAGAGCCGGGGCTTCACCGAGGCGCGGATCCGCCGGCACGTGGATCTCAAAGGCACCAAGGCCGACCTGGTGTTCCGCATTCGCGAAGGCCGTCAGCGCCTGGTGTCGAAGGTCGAGCTCGTCCTGCCCCAGGGGGGCTTCGGGGACGCGTGGGGGCTGGGATCCTGCCTGCCGCTCCTGTTCTCAGAACGCTCCGTGCTGGCCTCGGGGGACGCGGCGACGCGGATCTATCACAGCGACCGGCGCGAGATGGCCGGCGTGGAAGGGACCCTTCGCCTGGCCGAGGTCGACGGCGGCCAGCTCCTCACGCTCACCTTCAACCGTCCCATCCCCCTCCTGAAGGGCGACTTCTTCCGGGTCTACACGGCCATCCGGCAGCAGCACCTGGTGGGTCTGGGGGTGGTGCGTCCCGTGGTGCGGTCCCAGATCGTGGACCTCGAGGACGGCAATGCGGCCATCCGCATCGAAGTGCCGGACCAGCCCCAGGAAACGGTCCACCGGGTGGTGGTGCAGGGCGCCGACCGCACCCGCGCCCGGGCCGTGCTGCGCGAGATCGCGCTGAAACCCGGGGATCCGCTGGACCAGGACAAGCTGTCCCGGGCCCAGGGCCGCCTGGGCGGCCTGGGGGCGTTCTCCCGCGTGGACCTGACCAGCCTGGGCGAAGGCGCGCCCGAAGGCGGCCCGCCGTCGCCGTGGAAGGCCGGGGACCTTCTGTTCCACACCGAGGAGCGCTCCCCCTGGGTGATCACCAATTCGCTGGGCTACGACAAGAGCCAGGGCTACTACCTGGGCCTGGGCGTGCAGCGCCTGAACGTGGCGGGCATGGGGCGCACGCTGGACCTCAACATCCGCGCCGGCGACGGCACCATCAACAATCCCACGATGCGGGACATCTTCCCCACGGGCCAGTACACGCGGTCCCTGGACTCCTACGCGCTGGCCTACACGGATCCGTGGTTCGCGCCGGGCCTGATGGAGAACCTCCTGCCGGACCGCACCGCGTTCCGCGCCGAGGGCGCCTACATCCAGGAGCAGCGCTACATCTACCAGGTGCACCGTCGGCGCGTGCTGACCTCCCTGCGGTGGCCCCTGTCCTCCCGGGTGAACATCGAGGTGGGCTACCGCTTCGAGCGGGTGGAGGTCTCCAAGAACATCGACGGCATCACCGACGACGACCTGGCCAAGATCGCCCGGTACCCGGCCCGCGCCGTCATCTCCTCCCCCTACGTCCAGATCGTGCGCGACACCCGGGACAACGCCTTCGACCCCACCAGCGGGACCTATTCCGTGGCGCGGTTCGAGGCGGCCACCCAGATGTTCCTCACGAGCAAGAACAGCAGCTTCCTGAAGCTGGACCTGCGCAACCAGTGGACCTGGCCCGTGGGCTACAAGGCCGAGGCCGGTGTGGTCGCCCTGGGGTTGCGGCTGGGGGTGGCGCGGCCCACCGCGAGCTCGTCCCAGGATCTGCCGCTGTCCGAGCGGTTCTTCGCGGGCGGCTCGGGCACCATGCGGGGCGTGGAGCCTGATTTCCTGGGTCCCCTGGGCCAGGTCCCCATCTACGACAACCAGGGCAACCAGACCGGGGCCAAGCAGCAGATTCCCCTGGGCGGGCAGGCCCTGATCATCGCCAACCTGGAATACCGCTTCCCCATCTTCGGGCCGACGGTGTGGGGCGAGGTGTTCGTGGATTCAGGGCAGGTGTACCAGCGGCTCCAGTCCGCCACCTACGTCGACGGGACGACGGTCACCACGTACGCGACGACGTTCCCGCCCATCCGCACGGCGCTGGGCCTGGGGGTGATCTTCAAGGTGGGCGTGCCGCTCAAACTGGAGTACGCGGCCGACGTGAATCGCATCTTCGGACGGCCCCGTTCGGACAACGACCGCAATACGCAGTTGCGGAACGTGCTGATCTCGGCGGGATTCCAGTTCTAGCCAAGGCGGCTCAACGGATTTCGCGGATGCTGGGTCAGGGGAGGGAGACCCGTGTTCCATCCGGTAGCCCACGGTAGCGCTTGCCCCGGACCTGGAGCCAGAGTTCCCCCTCGCGCCCCTCGCCCATGCCGGCGTCGATGGCGTAGACGCGGGCCTCGTGGAGCGGCGTGATCTGGTCCTGGATGGTGTGGCCGACCACGAGGGTCCGGGCATGGTACGTTCGCAGGAGGGTGTCCACCTCGGCCACGGATGGGAGGGGGTCGCGGGAGGCGCCGGGGATGAGGCCGCGGTACCAGAGGAGGCCGCCATTGCCGAGGACTGCGCCGGGGCTTGAGGCCAGTTCGCCGCGCGCGGCGGCGTTAACGGCGGCCAGG
>DBME01000334.1:11515-12812 GCA_002298155.1 Holophagaceae bacterium UBA706
CCGCCGTGCACGAAAAGGACGTCGCCCAGGCGCACCATCACGGGGAGGCTCCGCAGCCAGCGGCCCATGTCGGAGCTGGGGCCGTAGAGGAAGGGAATGGTGTAGGGGAGGAGGAGGTAGCGGGGGTTGAGGTAGCGCAGGTCGTTGCCCATGACCATGACCTCGTGGTTGCCCAGGAGCATGTGGACGCGGCCACCGGCGGCACGGGCCTGACACTCCAGGGACCGCACCAGCCAGAGCAGCTCGGTGACCTGGGCGCCCCGGTCGAAGATGTCGCCCGTGATCACCAGGTGCCCCTTGCCGAAGGTCCACCGGTGCCGGGCGTCGATGATTCCGTGGACCGTGAGCAGGTTCACGAAGGCCGGATAGTTCCCGTGAGCGTCCCCGATGGCCGCGAGGGTGGGGGGCAGGGGGAAGACGGCCTGGGCCGGCGGGACCGGGGCCGGGGAGAGGGCCAGGGTGGGCAGGCCCTCCAGTTCAAGCCGGTAGGGCGGCTTCAGGGGGGTCTCCTCCAGCCTGCCCTGGCGCTGATGGAGCACTTTGGCGATGGACCCGTCCCAGAGGACATAGGGGCCGTCGTCCTGGGCACCCGCGATCGCGGCCTGGGGCGGCTGGGCCCGCAGGGCAGGCGGCGCCAGCAGGAGGAGGGCGAGGATGGCGGTCAGGAGACGCATACCCCATCTTACGTCAGGGGAGGGTCCCCCCCGGGACGCGCCGGCGAAATTCCCAGGGACACCGGGGCTTCCGGCGGCATCCAACGTGGGTCAGACATCATCAGCACCCTTCCTGGAGGCCCCCATGCGAATCGTCGCCATCATCCTGCGGACCCTCATGGGGCTGCTCTTCCTCTTCGCCTCCATCACCTACTTCGGCAAGCTCATCACCCCGCCGCCGCAGGCGGGGGCCATGGGCGTCTTCTCCGCGGGACTGGACGCCTCCGTGTACCTCATGCCGACGGTGAAGGTGATCGAGCTCGTCTGCGGGCTGGCCTTCGTGTCGGGGCGTTTCGTTCCCCTGGCTTCGGTGCTCATCGCGCCGATCATCGTGAACATCGTCCTGATCAACACCTTCCTGGACCGGAGCGGGCTTCCGGTGGCCCTCTTCCTGGTGGTGGCGAACGGTGTGGTGGCCTACACGAACCGCGAACGCTACAAGCCCCTGCTCAGGCCCTAGCTACAACCCTTGCCCTAGGATCAAGCTGGTGTTCGCCATCTCCAGGGTGGTGGTGGAATCCCCGCTCGAGGCTGCGACCCACCACGCATGGATTGAGCGGTGTGAATCCGGGAGAAACTGATCA
>DBME01000333.1:0-4533 GCA_002298155.1 Holophagaceae bacterium UBA706
CATGCTGTTTTCCAACATGACTTCGGCGGCCGGCGCCGCCGGCCGCTACCTCGGGCAGACCCTGCGGTTGATGGTCGGCCTGCCGGACTACGAGAACTACGTCGAGCACATGCGGCGCACTCATCCCGACCAGGAGCCCATGAGCTACGAGGACTTCTTCCGCGAGCGGCAGGACGCCCGCTACGGCGGCAAGAAACGCATCGGCTGCTGCTGACGGGACCCGAGGGTCTGTTGACCGCAATGCAAAAGGCGCCGGCTTTGTCCGGCGCCTTTTTTCGCTGACATCAGCGCGCGTGTTTCTTGGCCCCGGCCACGCAGATCACCGCCGCCAGCGTCGCCAGCAGCATGGTCCAACTGACCTGCTCGTGCAGCAGCAGCGCCGCCAGGCCCAGACCCAGGCCACCACCGCCGATCCCGCCTTCCTCTACCAGTTCCGGCTGGAAGCGGATTTCGACGGCGTTCGCCACTCGGCTCCCTTCGCCGTCTTCAACCGAGGCTGATGGACCATGGCCGGCGGGAGGGGACTCCACGCCGATATGCCCCTGAAGGTGGTCGCCATCGGGGGTGGCACGGGTCTGGCATCCCTGCTTCGGGCCCTCAAGCCCGAGGCGGGGCGNNGCCTGACGGGCATCGTCACCGTCTCCGACGACGGCGGTTCCAGCGGCCGGCTCCGGGACGAACTGGGGGGCATCCCCCCCGGCGACCTGCGCAACTGCCTTTCCGCCCTCACCCGGGAGGAATCGGTCCTGTCGGACCTCCTGAACTACCGGTTCCAGGGGGACGGGTCCCTGTCGGGGCACTCCCTGGGCAACCTGATGCTCCATGCCATGGCCGACCTCACCGGCGACTGGGTGCGGGCCATCCGGCAGCTTTCCAACGTCCTGGTGACCGTGGGGCGCCTCTATCCGTCCACGGTGGTGCCCGTGGTGCTCCGGGCCGAGGACATGGCGGGGCGCCGCTACCCCGGCGAGACCCGGGTCAACGCCGCCACCCCGCCCCTGGCGCGGTTCTGGGCGGAACCCCTGGACGCCGAACCCCTGCCCGAGGCCATCCTGGCCGTGCTGCAGGCCGATCTCATCCTCCTGGCGCCGGGCAGCCTCTACACCTCCACCATCGCTTCGCTTCTCATCACGGAGCTGCGGGAGGCCGTGGCCCGCACCGGGCTCCCGGTGATCTACATCGCCAACCTCATGACCGAACCCGGCGAAAGCGCCGGCATGGACCTGGAGGCCCACCTGGCCGCGATCCAGGCCTATGCCCACCTGGCGGTGACGGCCATGATCGCCAATACGGCCCCCCTGCCGGAGACCCTCCTGCGCCGGTACCGCAACGAAGGGGGAGCCCCCCTGGTGCCGGAGGCCGAAGTCATCTGCGGCGTGCCCGTGCACCGCTATGCCCTGCTTGACCCCGAGGCGGAAATGGTAAGGCACCACCCGGTCCTCCTGAACCGGGCCCTGAGGGATGTCATCGCATCCTTGTAGCCATAAACCCGAATACGGATAACAATAGAGGTCGGGAGCCGAGGCAATGGGAATCAAAGGCGATCTTTCCACCATGGGCCTGGAGGACATCCTCCAATGGCTGTCGGTGGGCAAGAAGACCGGCATCCTCGAACTCAAGGGCTTCCTCCACACCAAGCGGGTCGCCTTCTCCGACGGCCGGATCACCAGCGTCTGGAGCTCGGACCCCCGGGAATACCTCGGCCAGTACCTCCTGGCCTACAACCGCATCACCGAGGAGCAGCTCCGGGAGGCCCTGGCCACCCAGGAGGACGAGAACCAGCTCCTGGGCCGGATCCTGGTGAACCGCCAGCTGGTCACCGAGGCGGAGATCCGCCGCATCGTCCAGCTGAAGGTTGAGGAATCCATCTACGACACCTTCCTGTGGGACACGGGGACCTTCGAATTCCACGACGGCCAGCCCCCCCTGCAGAAATCCATGCTCCTCAGCCTCGAAGTGACCGGCATCGTCCTGGAAGGGGCGCGCAGGACCGACGAGTGGAAGCGCATCCGCAAGTCCATCAAGGGCGGCGACGCCATCCTGGTGGGCGTTTCCGAGGCCATCGCCGAGATGCTCCCCCTGGCCCCCGAGGACGCCGACATCCTCACCCGCCTCGACGGCTCCAAGACCATCGACCAGCTGGTCATCGAGATGCGCGTGCCGGAGTTCAAGGCCCACAAGCTGCTCTTCGACCTCCACGAGAAGGGCATGGTGCGCATCCTCCACCCCGGCGGCAAGCTCGGGGAGCAGTCCAGCCTCCAGCTCCAGCGGGCCCGGCAGCTGGTGGAACGCCAGAAGCTGCAGGAAGCCCAGGTTGAACTCCGCAACCTCCTCACGGAGCAGCCCAAGCTCCAGGAAGCCACCCGCATGCTGCAGGTGGTCGAGCACATGATGGAGGAGAACACCATCGACGAGGCCCTGGTGCCCGAGCTGGCGGTGAGCATCGAGGAGCTCATGCAGGCGCAGCTGGGACCCAACGAGGCCTTCCTGGCCACCCGCGTGAACGCGGTGTGGAGCATCCACGACATCATCTCCATTTCGCCCT
Source organism: Holophagaceae bacterium UBA706 (assembly GCA_002298155.1). Taxonomy (GTDB): domain Bacteria; phylum Acidobacteriota; class Holophagae; order Holophagales; family Holophagaceae; genus Mesoterricola. The sequence goes on from DBME01000333.1 coordinate 2,546, forward strand.
TTCCCCACGACGAATGCCTGGCCATCTTCTCCAAGTTGCTCAAGCGTGGGATTCTCAAGGTTCAGAAATCCACGGGGGGCGCCCAGCCCGATTATCGGCGCTAGGTCCCTCCCTTCGTCCGGAGGACCTGTGCGCATGCCCAATCCCTGGTTTCCCGTCATCCTGGCCGTGGCCCTGGCCTCGCCGGCGCCGGCCAAGCCCGCCCCCAAGCCCAAGGTCACCGTCGCCTCGCTCCAGGCCCAGCTCCGCAAGGCCACCCAGGAGCGCGATGAACTGAAGGAACGCCTCGCGGCCACCGAGAGCCTCCAGGAGGACCTCGCCGCCGCCCAGAAGAGCCGCGACCTGGCCCGTCAGGAGACGGATGCCGTGCGCAAGCAGCTGGAGCAGATCAAGGCCTCCCTGGCCGAGAACCAGGGCAGCGCCGACACCATCCTCAAGGAGCTCCAGAAGGCCCGGGACGAGGCCGCCGCGGCCAACGCCACCGTGCAGACCCTGCGGGACGAGCTGGCCAAGGCCGGCGAGAAGCGCGCCGTGGAGACCGGCAAGGCCGTCGTGCCCCTCACGCCCGACATCATCCCCGCCAAGGCCATGAACCTCAACAAGATCACCCCCAAGGCCAAGAAGGCCAGCGGCGTGGTGGTGGTGAACGTGCTCATCAGCGAGAATGGCGAAGTGCTTGATACGCGCCTATTGCAGGGCCTCCCCGGCGAGGGCGAGTGGGTGCAGAAGGCCAACGAGGCCTGTGTGGAGGCCGCCAAGCGCATCGTCTTCGACCCCGCCCGCGCCGACGAGGGCAAGACCCGCGTGCGGGTCTGGCAGGGCGTCGGTTTCAAGCTCGACTAATCAACCTTGCAGGTCACATCCCCGCTGGCCCACGCCTGGCACCCCAGGCGCTGGTCGGGGCGGGCCTTGAGCACACGCAGGATGCGCGCCTCGGTGGCCCCGATGGGCGTGAGGTTGGCGCCGCCTTCCTCCACCGTCACCAGGCAGGTCCCGCAACGGGCATGCCCGCCGCAGGTGTGGTTCAGGGGCTGCTCTCCCTTGGCGGCGGCCGCCATGATGGACAGCTCCCGTTCCAGTTCGATGTGGATGACTTGCCTGCCTTTGAGGGTGACCTTGAACATGGTGCTCCGGGGTGGGGAGGGCCGGGAAACGTAAAGCACTGCCTGTGCAAGTCTAGGCCCCCCGGGGGATCCTGGGAAGACTGAATGTGACAACACCTTATTGACCTCTTTAACACTATCTTAATGACTCATCCCCGGACGTTAACGCGGCCTTGACGCGGGCGCACCTAGTCTCAAGTGGGCGGTTTCGGCCGCGCGTTCGGGAGGTGCCCATGACAGCCATCCAGGTCCTTGCCGGCGTGCTCACCCTGGGCCTGCTGGCCTATCTGTGCGTCGCCCTGCTGCTTCCGGAGAAATTCCAGTGACCGCCAACAGTTTCGTCCAGTTCGCCCTCCTGCTGGTTCTCCTCCTCCTGCTCTCCAAGCCCCTGGGCGAGCACATGGGGCGGGTGCTGGACCAGGAGGCCACCTTCCTGGACCGCATCCTGGGACCGGTCGAACGGGCCCTGTACCGTCTAGCCGGTATCAAGCCCGACGACCGCATGGACTGGAAGGGCTATGCCTGGGCCGTGCTGCTCTTCAGCGGACTGGGGATCCTGGCGCTGTTCGTCCTGCAGCTCGTCCAGCACCGGCTGCCCCTGAACCCGCGCCACGCGCCGGGCGTCCCCTGGGGGCTGGCGCTGAACACCGCGGTGAANNGACCAACACCAACTGGCAGGCCTTCGGGGGCGAATCCACTCTGAGCCACTTCACCCAGATGATGGGGCTGACCGTCCAGAACTTCCTCTCCGCCGCCAAGGGCATCGCCGTCATGGCCGTGCTGGCCCGGGGCATCCGCCGCCGCAAGGCCACGCTGCTGGGCAATTTCTGGGTGGATCTCACCCGCATCACCCTCTACATCCTCCTGCCGCTGGCGGTGGTCTTC
>DBME01000333.1:4657-6232 GCA_002298155.1 Holophagaceae bacterium UBA706
TTCTTCAACGCCAACTCCGCCCATCCCTTCGAGAACCCCACGCCCCTCACCAACCTCGCGCAGGTGCTGGCCATCCTCCTCATCCCCGCGGGCCTGTGCCACGCCTACGGGCGCATGGTGCGCGACCGGCGCCAGGGGTGGGCCATCCTGTCGGCCATGACGGTGATCTTCCTGCTGGCGCTGGGGACGATGCACTGGGCTGAACAGCGGCCCAACGCCGGTCTCCGGAGCCTGCCCGTGGCCCAGGCGGCCGTGNNGCAAGGAGGTCCGCTTCGGCATCACCGGGTCCACCGCCTTCGCCACCGCCACCACGGCCACCTCCACGGGGGCCACGAATTCCGCCCACGACTCCTTCTCGCCCATGGGCGGGCTGGTGGCCATGCTCCTCATGGACCTCGGCGAGGTGGTCTTCGGGGGGGTGGGATCGGGGCTCTACACCATGCTGATCTTCGCCATCATCGCCGTGNNACCTGGGCAAGAAGATCGAGGCCTTCGAAACCAAGATGGCCTCGCTGGTGATCCTCATCCCCGCCGCCTCGGTGCTGGTGTGCACGGCCCTGGCCGTGACCCTGCCCTCGGCGCTGCCGAGCCTCTCCAACCCCGGGGCCCATGGCCTCAGCCAGGCGCTCTACGCCTTCTCCAGCGCCTCCAACAACAACGGNNAACGGCAGCGCCTTCGCCGGGCTCAGCTCCAACACCAACTTCTACAACCTCGCCACGGGCATCGCCATGCTCCTGGGCCGCTTCGGGACGATCCTGCCGGTGCTGGCCATCGCGGGCTCCCTGGCCGGGAAGAAACGCACCCCTCCCGGGGCCGGCACCCTGCCGACCCACACGCCGCTCTTCGTGACGCTGCTGGTGGGCGTGGTGCTGGTCGTGGGCGCGCTGACCTTCATCCCGGCCCTGGCCCTCGGCCCCGTGGCCGAACATCTCTCCCTGCGCTGATCCGGAGCCGACGCCATGCGAACCACCACGTCCTTCGGTGAACTCCAGCCCCGGCCCCTGTTCGAGGGGGCCATCGTGAGGCGGGCGATCCTGGCCTCCTTCCTCAAGCTGAACCCCCTCCACCAGCTCAAGAACCCCGTCATGTTCACCGTGTGGGTGGGCAGCGCCCTCACCCTGGTGCTGTGGCTCCAGGCCCTGGGCGGCCATGGGGACGCCCCCGCGGGCTTCACCCTGGCCATCTCCCTGTGGCTGTGGTTCACGCTGCTCTTCGCGAACTTCGCCGAGGCNNGGCCGCGGCAAGGCCCAGGCCGACAGCCTGCGCCGGGCCAAGCGCGACGTCTCCGCCAAGATCCTCAAGGAACCCAAGTACGGTGCCCCCTTCCACGTGGACTCCGCCGCCGTCCTGCGCATCGGCATGGCGGTGCTCGTGGAGGCCGGCGACACCATCCCCGGCGACGGCGAGGTGGTGGAAGGCGCGGCCTCGGTGAACGAGGCGGCCGTCACGGGCGAGTCCGCCCCGGTGATCCGGGAATCGGGCGGGGACCGCTCCGCGGTGACGGGCGGCACGCAGGTGCTTTCCGACTGGCTCGTGGTGCGCATCTCCTCGAACCCCGGCGAGACCTTCCTGGA
>DBME01000178.1:0-323 GCA_002298155.1 Holophagaceae bacterium UBA706
CAGGCGATGCTCAAGAAGTACGTGGAGCACGCCGAGGGGTAGGAACGCCCCTCCTCACAACCTGGCCAGCGCCTCCGCCCGCGCATCCAGGTTCGGGACCTTGCCCTGGAAGAGCCTGCCCGAGCCCCCTCCCCGGCCCCCCAGGATCCCGGCGATCTCCCTGCCCGCGGCCGCCACGTCCAGCGGCGACGTCTCCCCGGCGGTGAGCAGGAAGAAGCTCTGCCCTTCCAGCGTCGCCGTGAGGAAGATCGTCTTGTGCGGCGCGGCCACGGCCAGCTGCCGCCCCACGCGCTGCAGGAAGGCCACGTCCCGGCCCTCGAAAT
>DBME01000178.1:332-5777 GCA_002298155.1 Holophagaceae bacterium UBA706
CAGGTCGGAAAGCTCCTCCTCCAGGGCCCGGGCCCGCCGTTCCAGAGCGCGCACCTGGTCCAGCCTGCCCTCCAGGGCCTGGACGAGCCCCGCGTCCGGGGCCCCCAGCAGGGTCCTGAGGGAGGCGTTGCGCTGTTCGTGGGCCTCCAGCCGCCGCCGGGCCCTGCCCCCCGCCACGAAGAACACCCGGGTCCCCCCACGTAGGCTCTCGGTGCCCAGGAGCTTGAGGGTCTCCAGTTCGGCGGTGGAGCGCACGTGGGTGCCCCCGCAGGTATTGGTGTCGATGCCGGCGATGGTCACCAGGCGCACGTCGCCCGTGAACCCCTCGGGCAGGCCCCGGGAGCGCACGCCCAGGCCCTCCATGGCCTCGGGCGCCACCCGGGCGCTGGAGACGGGGTGCGCGGCGCGGATCTCGGCGGCCACGGCCTCCTCCAGGCGCAGGAGGTCCCTGGGGCCGATGGCGGGCACGGCCAGCTCGATGTCCGAGACCTCCTCGCCCAGGTGGAAGGCGGTGGTCTCCCACCCGAACCGGTCCATGGCCACGGCGGTGAGCAGGTGCTGGCCCGTATGCTGCTGCATGTGGTCGAAGCGGCGGCCCCAGTCCAGGCGCAGGCGCTCCCGGCCGGGCTGGACGGGCCTGGAGAGGTAGTGGCGCACTTCCCCTTCCCGTTTCTGGACGTCCACCACGTCGGCCGGACCCAGGGTCCCGCGGTCCGCGGGCTGGCCCCCGCCTTCGGGGTACAGGACGGTGTCCTCCAGCACCACGAAGGGCCGGCCATCATCGCCCGCCCGCAAAACCCGGGCGTCGAGCTCCGAAAGGTAGGGGTCCCGTTCGTAGGCAGGCAGGTCGCTCATCGGGAAAGGCTAACATGCCCTGTTATGCTGGTTGTATGAACGTGCTCGTCCTGCTTTTCCTCTTACTGGCGGGNNCCTGGCCGGGTTCTTCGCACGCCTAAACGAGAAGGCGATCGCCTTCAACCGGGCCGCCACGCGCTACGCCATCGCCGCCCTCCTCTTCATCATGGGCACCAAGCTCGCCCGCTCCCGGGACATCTTCGCCCAGAACCTGGGCTCCCTGGCGTCCGCCCTGGCCAGCACCGTTCTGCTCGTGGCTGTGTTCTTCCTGGTCTTCTACGTGATCCACCTGGTGCGCGGGAAGCGGGAACCCGCCAGCGCCCCCGAAGGCGGGGAGACCCACGGGGGCCACGAACTGGCCGCGGTCCTTGCGAACGTGGCCTGGATCGCCGTCGGCGCCGCGTTCTTCCTGGTCCTGCCGGCGCGCACCGGGGCGGCCCTGCCCCTGGACAAGGCCGCCGACTGGCTCCTGTGCGCCCTGGGCGCGGTCATCGGCTTCGACCTGGGGGCCGACTTCCACCGGCTCAAGCTCCGGGACCTGCCCCTGCCGCTCCTCCTCCTTCCCCTGGTCAACATCGTGATGAGCCTGGCCTGCGGCGCCCTGTTCAGCGTGCTGCGGGGCATGCCCCTGCGCCAGGGGCTGCTGCTCTACGCCGGCATGGGCTGGTATTCGCTCTCCTCCGTGCTCATCGCCCAGAAAGGCCTGGTGGTGATGTCCCTGCTGGCCTTCATCCACAACGTGCTCCGGGAGCTGCTGTCCATCGTCACGGCCCCCGTGGCCGCGCGCATCTCCCCCTACCTCCCCATCTACCTCGGCGGAGCCACGTCCATGGACGTCATGCTGCCCTTCGTGCAGCGGTACTCCGGCCGCACCTACACCCTGGTCGCCTTCTATTCGGGCATCGTGTGCAGCCTGGCCGTCATCCCCCTGGTCCGAATTCTTCTCTAGGACATCCATGGCCAAGCGCATCGAACCCGTCCGCAAGAACGTGAAGGAGATCATGGAGGATCTCGTGGCCGGCCACCGGGAGGCGGCCATCACCGGGCCCCAGGGCGCCGCCGTGTACCTGGAGCGGACCCTGGACAAGCAGCACTCCCTGCCCAACGCGGTGAAGGCCATCGCCTACGACCTCCTGGCCGAGGCGCGGGCGGGCCTGCAGAATTGGGACGGCGTGGAGGAGGCCCTCCAGGGATTCCTGCGCAACCTGCCGGACCTGGAGGAGGCCATGGGCCACGGCTACCGGAAGGCCCTGGAGGCCACCACCGCCCTGGAGCGCGGCGTCCAGGCCCGCACCGAGCTCGGGGACTTCCCCGGCGCCCTGGACCTGTGCGAGCGGGCCATCGAGCTTGACCTGGGCGCCCACTGGCAGGCCAAGCGGGACAGCCTGCTCTGGGCGAGGTAGACTCTCCGGGATTCCCGGAGGATCCCATGCTGCTCGAAGGAAGGATCGCCCTCGTCACCGGCGCCAGCCGTGGCATCGGCGCCGCCACCGCCAAGGCCCTGGCCCGTCACGGCGCCGCCGTGGCCGTGAACTATGCCCGCAATGAAGGCGCAGCCGCGCAGGTGGTCGAGGAGATCGTCCAGGCGGGCGGCAAGGCCCTGGCCATCCAGGCCGACGTGCGCGACGCCGCCCAGGTGGCCGAGCTTTTCCGCCAGGCCGAAGCGGCCCTGGGCCCCATCGACACCCTGGTACTGAACGCCAACATGAGCTTCCCCATGGCGCCCTTCGTTTCCATGCCCTGGGAGGGGTTCCAGCAGAAGCTCCTGGGCGAGCTGGCCGCATCCTTCCACCCCTGCAAGGCCGCCGTCCCCGGCATGATCCAGCGGGGCAAGGGGTGCATCATCGCCGTGAGCAGCGGCCTTTCAAGGCAGCCCGGCGAAGGGTTCAGCGCCCACTCCACCGCCAAATCCGGCCTGGACGCCTTCGTGAAGTCGCTGGCCCTGGAACTGGGGCCCCAGGGCATCCGGGTGAACGTCGTGGCCCCCGGCCTCACGGAGACCGACGCCACCAGCTTCCTGCCCGAGGCCGCCAAGGCCGGCGCCGCCAAGCACCTGCCCCTGCGCCGCATCGGGAGCCCCGAGGACATCGCGGGCATCATCGCCGCGGTCGCCTCGGACGAATGCGGGTACCTCACGGGCGCCTACATCTCCGCCGGAGGCGGGGGGATGATGCTGTAATCGGAAACCTGCGCCCGGCGGGATCTCGCGGGGGACCACCCCTATGGTTCATTCCGGAGCCCCGCCGGGCGCATTCCTCAGACGGTCGTGGCGTTGGCCGTATAGGCGGCCACCACCAGGGCTTCCATGGACTTGGTGTGCGTGGAGGAGAGCGTTCCCTGCTGGGCCTGGAGCTTGGCCACCAGGGCCTCCCAGGCGGAGGAGGACGAGGAGCTGTCGCCCGACGTGAGGGCCGAGGAGAGGTCGCTCACCAGGGACGACGTGGCGTCGTCGGTGCTGAGGCCCGTGGCCTTGCCCAGGATGTTCGTGAGGAGCGACGAGGCGCTGGTGGTGTCCCCGGAGCTGATGAGGGCGCCCAACTGGTCAAGGTCGGCCTTCAGGGGGTTGGAGCCCTGGGGGGGAGGCCCGCCGCCGGGGCCGTGGGCGGCCACGTTCTTCTTCACGGTCTCCATGGCGGTGCTGGCGGCGGTGAGGTCGCCGGAGTCCAGGGCCGTGCCGATGGCGGCGAAGTCGCTGGGCACGTCGCCACGCTCCTTCATCTTGTCCACCATGGCCTGGTAGGCCTTGCGGGCCGAGGTGAGGTCGCCGGAGGCGATCGTCGATTCCAGCTTGGACAGGTCCGTCTGGAAGGGATCGGTGCCCTGGGAAGCCGAAGCCTGCTGACCCGCGGCGGAGATGGTGAGCAGATCCGTGCCGGAGCTGTCGTCGCCGCTCGAATCGTCCAGCAGCGAGGTGCTGGACGACCCCAGCAGCTGCTGGAGATAGAGGGCCGTCAGGCTCGACGTCCCGGTTGCGGTTATGTTCATGGTTCCCTCCTGGAATGGGTGGACACAGTCCGTTGTGTCCGATGCAAGGCGCCCGCCAGATCCTTGCACCCCTTTTCGGCCGGAAAGCCGCGCCGCCTGAGGGTTTCCGGGGAATCGCGGGTTCGGACCGCCGAACGGGTACCACCGCAGGCCGGATGTGGGGGGTCCGGACGCCCTCCCATCCGGACCGCAGGGCAACGTTGATCTAAATTCAATTTTAATTAGCGTTATAAACGATTGGGCACAATCCGCCCGGCCTTTGGCAGGCCTCTGCGCCTCCGGCCCGTCGAAACCTTCCCAGCGCCCGGCTGCAGGGCCACCGCCCGGCGACGTTCAGCGGCGCGCCCCGGCGGTTGGGCGGCGCCCCCGCGCGATTTGCCCGATTCGCTGTTTTCATGGATGCTGTGCCAGAGGAATGAACCCACGGACCCGTATGCGGCAGGAACTGATCACCCCCTCCCTCTTCCAGCGTGTGAGCAACCGCACCAACTTGAGCATCCTGCTCCTGGTCGGTGGCATGTTCTGCCTGTTCCGCGCCACGGCGGGACCGCCGGGCGTGAACGTGGCCGAGCTGGCCGTGCCCTTCGTCCTCCTCTTCGCGCATCTGGCCTTCGCCCCACTGCCCTGGCAGTGGACCGGCGACGACAAGCCCATGGCGGGCCTGGGACGGGGCTTCATCCAGGCGCTCCTCTTCAACCTGGCCTGGGTGCTGCTCCTGCTCGCCATCCTTCATCTCAGCGGTCCCCAGCGCCCCCCGGACCTGGGCGGCCCGCCCCCGGGCATGGAGCATCTCGGCCCGCCGGGACGCCATCGCGGGCCCTGGGAGCCCACCTTCGGCCTCGCCCTGGTGAACGTGGCCTTCGCCATCGTCTTCGGCTGGGTCTTCGCGGAGAAGGAGGCCACCGAGGCGCGGGAGCGCAGCACCGCCGGCCTCCTGCGCCAGTCCCGGTCCCGGGCCCTGCAGAGCCAGCTGGAACCCCATGTCCTCTACAATGCCCTCAACAGCCTGGCGGAGCTGGTGCACGACGACCCCCTCGCCGCCGAGGAGATGATCGCGCGGCTCGCGGACCTCTACCGCATGCTCACCCACCACGGGGAAGCCGAGCTGGTGCCCCTCGTGAAGGAGCGGGCCCTGGTGGAGGCCTACCTTTCCATGGAGCAGATGCGCCTGGGTGAACGCCTCCGGGTGACCTGGGAGTGGCCGGCCTTCGCCGATGCCGTCATCCTCCCGCCGCTCCTGCTGCAGCCCCTGGCCGAGAACGCCATCAAGCACGGCATCAGCCCCTGCGACGGGGGCGGCGAGGTGCGCATCGCCCTCACGCGCGAAGGGGATTCCCTCGCCGTCACCGTGGCCAACACGGGCCGGCCCTTCGAATCCGGCCCGCGGGGCGAGGGCGTGGGCCTGGCCAACCTCCGGGCCCGCCTGGAGCTCTGGACCGACGCGCAGGGCCGCTTCTCCCTGGAACGGGATGGGAACTGGACCGTCGCGACGGTCCGCTGGAACGTGAGGAACCTATGACACGACTGAGGGTGGCGGTGGCCGAGGACGAGGCCCTGAGCAGCAAGCGTCTGGTGCGCCTGCTCCAGGAGGCCGGCTGCGAGGTG
>DBME01000178.1:5826-6241 GCA_002298155.1 Holophagaceae bacterium UBA706
CTGGCCATCCTCAAGTCGCTGGAAGGCCGCATCCCCGCCGTCCTCACCACGGCCTTCCCGGAGCACGCCGTGGAGGCCTTCGATTCCGAAGCCACGGACTACCTCATGAAGCCCATCACCGCCTCACGTCTGGACCGCGCCCTCAAGCGCATCATGGGCCGCCGCGCCCCCGAGGCCGCCCCCGCGGCCCCGCCCGCCGCCACCCATCACGGGCCCCTCCGCTACCCGGTCCAGGCCGGCGAGGGCGTCGTGCTGGTGGACCTGGGGAAGACGACGCACTTCGAGGTGGAGAACGAGGTGGTGTGGGCCCATGCCGGCGCGCGCATGCGCACCCAGTGGACCTCCCTGGGCGAGGTGGAGGCCGCCTTCCCCGCCGCGGGCATGCTGCGCATCCACCGGCATCTCCTGGTGCGGC
>DBME01000077.1:0-12934 GCA_002298155.1 Holophagaceae bacterium UBA706
AGCCGAGGATCGCCGAGGAAAGATGAAAAGCAGGCGTTTGCTAAAGGACCAGGCTCTGGGGGCGGACCGGTCCGGGGGGCTCGTCGCCGGGGTAGCGCACGGATTCCAGGAAGAGGCCGGCGGCGGGGGCCGCGCTGGCGCCCCAGAAGAGGTTGGCTTCGGGCGTGGGGCGCTCCAGGTCCTGGGCGATGCGGCGGACCTTCTCCTTGCCCAGGGCGCAGAGGACGGCGGCGCCCACCATGCGGCGCACCTGGCGGTGGAGGAAATGGCCGCCCGTGACCCGCAGCAGCGCCAGGGAACCGTCCAGGACACACTCGGCGGCGTGGACCTGGCACCGCGGATCCTCGCCCTTTGCCAGGTCGGCGAAGCTCGACATGTCGTGGTTGCCCAGGAAGAGCGACCAGGCCTCCTCGAGGCGGCCCAGGTCCATGGGGGCCTTCACCCACCAGGCGTAGGGCTTCGCGAAGGCGGTGCGGCGCGCGCTGAGCTGGTAGAGGTAGGTGCGGGACAGGGCCTCGTGCCGTGCGTGGAACTGGGGCGAGCAGGTCGCGACCGAGCGCACGGCCACGTCGCCGGGCAGGCCTTCGTCCAGGATCCGCTGCAGTTCCCAGGGCTTGGGGGCGTGGCCCGTGAGGTGCAGGTGGGCCACCTGGCCCAGGGCGTGCACGCCGGCGTCGGTGCGGCCGGAGCCGCCCAGGGTGGCCACGTTCAGGCCCGCCTCGTGGAGGACCCGTTCCAGGGTGCCGGCCACGGTGCGCACGCCCTGCGCGGTCTGCTTGGGGCCCTGCTTCTGCCATCCCTGGTAGCGGGAGCCGTCGTATTCGAGGACCAGGCGGTAGGCCGCGGTCCGGGCGGGAGCTCGTTCCAGGCGCTTCATCCGGCGTCCGGAGGGAAGACTTTGTTCACTTCGCGCAGGAAGTGGTCGGGGTCGTGGAGGGGCTTGGACAGGTAGTGCTCGGCGCCGGTCTCGGCCAGGAAGCGTTCCCGGTCGCCGGTCATGGCGTGGGCGGTGGCGAGGATCACGGGCACGCTGGCCGTGGCGGGGTCGGCCTTGAGGAGGCGGGTGATGTAGATGCCGTCGACCTTCTGCCCCAGGTGGATGGACCGCGAAAGGCTGATGTCCATGATCACGGCGGAGATCTCGCCCGAGGCCACCAGGGCCAGGACCTCGTCCACGTCCTCGGAGACCGCCACGTCGAAGCCGCCCTTGCGCACGAGGACGACCTGCATGAACTTCACGTTGATCGGGTCATCCTCGACGATCAGGATCTTTTTTTTCATCAGGGGACCTCGACGGGTTGCTTCATTTTATACCTTTTCCGCGGCTCTGCGTGCCTTGAGGAGATCAAGGACGCCATCGGGAACATGAAGGCTGCCGGTGCCCACGCCCAGGTACTGCCCGGGCTTGTGGCCTCCGTGGTAGTCGCTGCCGCCGGAAGGCACCATGTCCAGGGACGCGGCCAGCTCCAGGAAGTAGCGGTGCTCCTGGGGGCCATAGTCGGGGTAGTGGGCCTCCAGGCCCGCCATGCCCGCGGCCTTGAGTTCGGCCATGGCCTCGTCCCAGCGGAAGTTCCGGTTGCCGAAGCGTCCGGGGTGGGCCACCACCGCCACGCCGCCGGCCTCGCGGATCCACCGGGCCGCTTCCGCGGGGGTGAGTTCGCGCAGGGGGATGAAGGCGGGGCCGTCGTCGCCGATGAAGCGCCGGAAGGCGTCCTGGGGGCTGCCGGCGGCGCCCCGGTTCACCAGGGCGCGGGCGAAGTGGGTTCGGGAGACGGAATCGGTGGGGGCCAGGGCGGCGATCTCCTCCCAGGTCACGGGCACGCCCATCTCCTGGAGGCGCGCGACCATGGCGCGGTTGCGGTCGATGCGCCGCTCGCGCATGTCCTCGATGCGGGTGCGGAAGGCGGCGTCCCGCGGATCGATGAACAGCCCCAGCACGTGCAGGACCCGGCCCAGGAACCGGCAGCTCAGCTCGATGCCGGGCACCAGTTCGGTGTCCACCCGGGGCTGGCAGGCCAGGAAACGCTCCAGGCCCTCCAGGGTGTCGTGGTCCGTGAGGGCCAGGGCCCGCAGTCCCGCCGCCTGGGCCAGGTCGGCCAAGGCTTCGGGCGTGTCGGTGCCGTCGGAATAGATGGAGTGGCAGTGGAGGTCGATCACGAGGCGTGCCCCGCGTTGGCGCGGTAGATTGCCGCCAGCATGATGGCCACCGCCTGGAAGAGCTCGGGCGGCACCAGGTCGTCCACCTTCAGGGGGGCCAGGGCGGCCACCAGGTCGGGGTCGCGCTCCACCGGGATGCCGTTCTCCCGGGCCAGGGCGATGATGCGCTCGGCCAGGAGCCCGTCGCCCTTGGCCACGAGCCTGGGCGCCATGTCCAGGAAGGGGGCTTCGGGGGCATAGCGGAGGGCGACGGCGCTGGGACGGGTGGTACGGGCCATGCTCCAGCCTAACATTCCGGGAAAGCAAAACGCCGGAGCCCGTTTCCGGAGTCCGGCGTTTTGGTTGAAGAACTTATCGAACTACTGGACGAGGCTGGATTCGGTCTCGTCGTCCTCGAGCTCCTCCATGGCCAGCCGGCGGAAGATCTTGACGTCGGACAGGGACATGAAGCTGATGTAGGCGAAGCCGCTGAAGAACAGCCACAGGAAGGGCACCGAGGCCCACTTGCGGATGTAGATGGCCACGACCACCGCGCCGAAGTAGTAGAAGGCGAAGGCCATCTCCAGGAAGGTCATGAGGGTCTTGGGGACCTTGTAGGCCCGGGCGTTGCAGGAGGTGGCGCCGTTGCCCTTCTCGTCCACGCCGAGCTTGGGGGTGCGCTTGAACTCGATGTCGTTGGTGAAGAAGCCTTCCAGCACGGCCTTGGACTGGTTGAGGCAGAGGCCGATGCCCAGGCTCATGAGGCCGGGGACGTACTTCAGGCGGCTGGTCCAGTTCTTGTTGTTGTAGACCTCACGCTGGGAGAGGCCGAAGTAGAGGCCGACGCTCACGGCGTTGAGGAGGAAGAAGGGGCCGTCGGTGAGCAGCAGGACCTTGGGGGGCGTGCCGGCACGGAAATACATGCAGGGGACCATGATGACGGCCAGGACGACCATCAGGAGGTAGTTGCAGTTGGCGGTGAGGTGGAACCAGCACTCGGCCTTGGTGTGGAGGCTCTCCTTGCTGGAGAGGATGGTCTTCATGAGCTTGCGGATGACCTGGGCGTTGCCCTTGGCCCAGCGGTGCTGCTGGCTCTTGAAGGCGTTGACTTCCACGGGGAGCTCGGCGGGAACGACCATGTCCTTGAGGTAGACGCCCTTCCAGCCCTTGAGCTGGGCGCGGTAGGAAAGGTCGGCATCCTCGGTGATGGTGTCGTGCTCCCAGCCGCCGGCGTCGGAGATGGCCGACACGCGCCACAGCCCGGCGGTGCCGGAGAAGTTGAAGAAGGCGTTGGAGCGGTTGCGGGCGGTGTGCTCGAAGACGAAGTGGCCGTCGAGCAGGATGGCCTGCACCTGGGTGAGCAGGGAGAAGTCGCGGTTCAGGTGGTCCCAGCAGCCCTGCACGAAGGCGATCTTGCCGTCGGCGAAGTGGGGCACGCCCTGACGGAGGAAGTCCACGGTCGGCAGGAAGTCGGCGTCGAACATGGCCACGATCTCGCCCTTGGCGGTCTTGAGGCCGTTGTCCAGGGCGCCGGCCTTGAAGCCGGTGCGGTCGGTGCGGTGGATGTAGCTGATGTCCCAGCCGAGGTTGCGGTACTTCTCGCAGACGGCCTGGGCGACCCGGACGGTGTCGTCGGTGGAGTCGTCGAGCATCTGGATCTCAAGGCGGTCCTTGGGCCAGTCCATCTTGACGACGTGGTCCATGAGGCGTTCCACGACGTTGATCTCGTTGAAGACGGCGAGCTGCACCGTCACCATGGGCTCGTATTCGCGGCCCGCGGGGGGCTTGGGCGGATTGCTCTTGTGACGGAAGTACAGAAGGAGCATCCACAGCCGATGAGCACCATAGATGCTCAGGATGCTGAGGATCGAGAAGTAGGCGACAAGCACCACAGTCTTCAGGACTTCCATCGGTTTATCCTTCTCCGGGCAGGCTTGCACCCAGGGCAAGCGTTACAATATCCTCCAAGTCTGCCAGGAAGCTTTCGTTTTTCCATATGTTTTTCACCCTTTTTTCGTCACACTTATGCAACATTAAACAAAAGGCCGGGTACAACGCATGGACGACGTCGAAAATTTCCCCAAGAACATCGGTCGCTACGAGATCAAAGGCCTCCTGGGCGCCGGAGCCATGGGTTCCGTGTACCTCGCCGAGGATCCCCGGATCAAGCGCAAGCTGGCCGTCAAGGTGGTCAAGCTGAACTCCATCGGCAGCGAACAGGAGCGCAAGGAGTTCCTGGCCCGCTTCCAGAGGGAGGCCGAGGTCTCCGGCGTGCTCAACGATCCCGGCATCGTGACCATCTACGACGTGGGCGACAGCGACCTGGGGCCCTTCCTGGCCATGGAGTTCGTGCCCGGCAAGACCCTCGACGCCATTCTGAAGAGCGGGACGCCCCTCACCCTCAAGGAGAAGCTCTCCATCGCCGCCGGCATCGCCGCGGCCCTGGACCACGCCCACGACCACGGCATCGTCCACCGGGACGTCAAGCCGGGCAACGTGATGATCACCGAGGACCACCGGCCCAAGCTCATGGACTTCGGCATCGCCAAGCGCGAGGACGCCTCCCTGACGCAGACCGGCACCTTCCTCGGCACCCCCAGCTACGCCAGCCCCGAGCAGATCCGCGAGGGCATCGCGGTGGCCGCCTCGGACATCTTCAGCTTCGCGGTGCTGACCTTCGAGATGCTCTCCGGGAGCCTGCCGTTCCCCGGGACCTCCATCAACACCATCCTCTACAAGATCGTCAACGAGCCCCCCGTCGAGATCAAGCCGCCGGTGGAGGGCCTCATGCCCGAAGCCTGGCAGCGGGTGTTCACCCGGGCCCTGGCCAAGGATCCCGCGGACCGCCACACCACCTGCTCGTCCTTCGTCAAGGACCTCCTGGAGGGCGCCAAGGACCTGGGCCGCACGGACCGCATGCAGCTCCTGGGCAACCTGAGGTCGGACCCAAGCGCCCCCCCCTCGGGCACCCAGCGCCGTGCGGAGGAACCCCCGATCCATCCTGAAATCCAGTCCGTGTCCGTGCCCATGACGCCCCGCAAGGGCCGGGGCGCCCTGTACGGCACCGTGGCGGCCCTGCTGGTGGCCGCGTGCGCCGGCGGCTTCCTGCTCTTCCGCAAGGGCGGCGCCACCCAGGTCATGCTGGACACCGTTCCCACGGGCGCCCGGGCCGTCCAGGCCGGCAAGGAGCTGGGCGTCACGCCCCTGCCCGTGCCCCTGAAGGCCGGCGACGTGGTCCTCCTGGAGAAGAAGGGCTTCAAGCCCCTGGAATTCCGCTTCCAGGGCGGCGACGGGAGCCCCAGGGCAACCCTGGAGCCCGTGCACAGCGACGAGACCCTGCGCACCTACCCCGAAGGGGCCACCGTGGTCCTGGACGCCGTGAAGCTGGAGGGCGTCACGCCCCTGGTCGTCAAGGGCTGGGACCAGAGCGTCAAGCACGACCTCACCTTCACCAAGGGCGAGCTGGGCATGGCCACCACCTTCAACGAGGGCGAGACCCCCGGTTCCCAGGTGTTCACCCTCGTGCCCCCCTCCCAGACCCGCACGGGCGCGCAGCCCCACGCCGTGGACGCCAACGCCCCCGGCACTCTGCGCTTCACCGCCCCCTACACCGTGCGCGTGAAGGTCGACGGCAAGGACATGGGCGAAGTGAAGGAAGGCGGCTCGCTGAGCGTCTCCCCGGGCAACCACAAGCTGGAGCTCTCCAACGCCCGGGTCTTCCTGCGGGAATCCCAGACGGTCACGGTCAGCGCGGGCCAGCCCACCCAGGTCCAGCTGCCGGGCCTGTGCAACCTCATCGTGAACAGCTTCCCCAGCTCGGGCATCGTGGTGGTGGACGGCATCGCCACGGCGGTGGAGAGCGACGGGTCCACCCCCATCCCCGTCGTCAAGGGCCACCATACCGTCAACGTGCAGGGCCGCTCCAAGCCCGCCCAGGGGGTCGACCTCAACGGCGATTTCACGTTGAAGATGCAGATCTGAGTGGTACCTTCGTAGGATGTCCACGATCGCCGACGACGCCTCCCCCCTTGCCCCGGATGACGCGGGAGTTCCCAGTCCCAAGGGGCCCTGGGCCTTTCTGGGCGCGGCTCTGCCGGGCGGCCTGGGGTCCTGGGGGCTGCAGCTCATGGCCGGGTGGCTCTGCTTCCATGTGCTGACCAGCGTCCTCTGGGCCCAGCACATGCGGTCCCTGGCCGGGTGGAGCGGCCTCCCCAACTACTGGGGGGAGATGCTCTCCGTGCGGGACGTGTGGGAGATGGCCGAGAACGGCGGCATGAAGAACCATGCCACCGGGATGTGGGCCCCCCTGGCGGCCCTGCTGTCCATGGCCTGGTTCCTGTGGGCCGGCTGGCAGGTGCAGGCCCGGGCCGCGAAGGTGCCCGCCCGCTTCATGGCCTGGTTCTGGAGCTTCGCGGATGCCCTCCTCATCGCCGCCATCCCCCTGGGCCTCGTGGGCTGGTTGGTCCTGGGCTCCCTGGAGAAGATGGCCGAGACCGGCATCCAGGGCCTCGGCTGGCTGGACTGGGTGGGCGGCACGCTCGTGCGGTTTGCCCTGGTGTCGACGTTCTTCCTGCAGGTGTGGCTCTGCCGCCTGGGCCGGACCCAGGCCTGCGGCTGGCGGCTGGGCGGCTGGCGCAAACTGGCGCGGCACCTGCGCCTGAGTTTCCTCAGACTCTGGGTCCATCCCATCCAGTGGACCGTCCTGGTGATCGCCGGCGTGGCCGTGCGGGCGGGGCTGCCCTTCCTGGTGCTGTTCCTGGGCTGGCGCATGGGCGGCGGTTCCACGGGGCGAGTCTGGTCCCTCCTGGGCCTGCAGGCCCTGGCGGTGCTGGCCAACGCCTGGCTTATCGGCTGGTTCCTCCGCGTGACGGCCCTCTTCTGGCGCAACGACACGGCGGTGCAGGACGTCATCCAGGACCTGGAAGCCCGCACCGCGGAAAGGTGAGCGATGCCCCACACCATCCTTGAATACACGGCGGACGTCGCCGACCAGCCCGATCTCCAGGTCTTCTGGGAACGGCTCCACCGCTTCCTGGCCGAAGCGGCCCCCTGCCGCCTCCAGGACATCAAGAGCCGCGCCTACCGGTGCGACGACTACCGCATGGCCGGCGGCGAGCCGTCCCTGGCCTTCGTCCATCTCACCATCCAGGTCATGGAGGGCCGGGACGCCGAAACCCTCGCGCGGGTGGGGCAGGGCGCCCTGGACCTGCTGCGGGAGGCCTATCCCCTCACCCTGGCGCGGCGCGAGGCCGACCTCACCGTCGAGATCCGCCACATGCGCAAGGATTCCTACTTCAAGGCCACCAGCGTGAAGGCGCCGTGACCTTCCCCGCCTCCTCCTTCAGCATCGGCCCCATCCAGGTCCAGCCCCCGCTGGTCATGGCCCCCCTGCACGAGATCACGGACCAGCCCTTCCGCAGGATGATCCGCCAGGTGGGCGGCGTGGGCCTCACCGTCTCCGAGATGATCTCCTGCGAGGCCCTCATCCGCCACGCCCGCAAGGCCGAGCGCATGATGGCGGGGGAGGGCGAGCGCCCCTACGCCATGCAGCTGGCGGGATGCGTCCCCGCGCATCTGGCCGACGCGGCCCGCATGGCCCGGGACGCCGGGGCGGACATGATCGACCTGAACATGGGCTGCCCCGCCAGCAACGTCACCCGGGGCGGCGCGGGCTCGGCGCTGCTCAAGGACATCCGCCTGGCGGAATCCTGCGTGTCCGCCATGATCCAGGCCGTGGACCTGCCCGTCACCGTGAAGATGCGGGCCGGCTGGGACAACAGCCAGAAGGAGAAGGCCGAGTACCTGGACTTCCTGAAGATGTTCGAGGCGGCGGGCGTGAAGGCCCTGGCCATCCACCCCCGCACCCGGGCCCAGCAGTACGAGGGCCACGCGGACTGGAGCCTCATCGCCCGGGCCGTGGAGGCCGGCACCTCCTTCCCCATCATCGGCAACGGCGACGTGAACACCCCCGAGGACGCCCACCGCATGGTGGCCGAGACCGGCTGCCACGGCGTGATGATCGGCCGGGCCGCGCTCTCCAACCCCTGGATCTTCCGGCAGATCCTCGAGCCGGGCCTGGAGATCTCCGAAGCCGAACGCATCGACCTGTGCATCTCGTTCTTCCAGCTCATCCTCGAGCTCCTGGAGCCCCGGGAGGCCCTGCATAAGATGAAGAAGATCGGCTCCTGGTTCACCAAGGGCATCCGCGGGGGCGTCCATTTCCGCCAGAAGCTCCAGGTGTGCAACGATCCCGCCTCCATCCTCCGGGAGCTGGAAGCCCTCAAAGCCCCGCATGGGGACTGACGCCCAGGGCCGGCCGGAACCGGCACCGCGCAAGGGCTTCTGGCCGACCATGGGGCTGCATACGACCCTGGCGGCGGGGGTGTACCTGCTGGGCAAGCCGGCCACCGTCCACTTCCCCATCCTGGCCCTGGGCCTGGTGCGCTTCACCGTGGCTGCCCTGGGCTTCCTGCTCCTGGTGAAGGTGCGCCGCCTGGACCTGCGCGAGCCCTTCCGCAGGGACCGGGGCGCGTTCCTCCTGGCGGGGTTCCTGGGCGTGCTGGTGAACCAGATCGTCTTCCTGTGGGGGCTCAAGCTCACGCTGCCCTCCCACGCCGCCCTCCTCTATGCCCTCACCCCCACGCTGGTGCTGATGCTGGGCTGGGCCCGCGGCCTGGAGCGCCCCACCCTGCGCAAGGGCGCGGGCATCGCCCTGGCCTTCACGGGGGTCTTCGTCCTGTTCCTGCAGCGGGCCGGGGCCCTCCTGCCCCCGGACTGGATCCTGGGCGACCTGCTGGTCCTGATGGCCGTGGCGGCCTGGGCGGGCTACACCGTCATCAGCCGGCCCCTCGTGATGACGTACGGCTCGGAGCGGTCCACGGCCCTTTCGATCTTCCTGGGCTCGGCCATGCTGGCCCCCCTGGGGCTCTTCGGCCTCCGGGGCTTCCACCCCGGCGCCATGCCGGCGTCGGCCTGGGTGGGCGCGATCTACCTGGGCGTCGTGGCCAGCGTGGTGATGTACCTCCTCTGGTTCCGCGCCCTGGGCATGCGGGAACCCAGCCGGGTCGCCATCGCGGCCAATGGGCAGCCCATCCTCACGGCCCTGGCCGGGTGGGCGTTCTTCGGGCAGGCGGTGACCCCGCTGTTCGGCCTGGGGGCCGCCCTGGTCATCGCGGGCGTCGTCATCACCCAGCTGTGAGCGGTACGAAAAATCCGGCGTGACCCCTTGCCGGGTTGATATTAGCAACTGATACTTAGTCGCAGTCTCAGACCTCCTCAAGCCCGACGTTCCTCCGGCCGCCTGTGACCGGTGCGGATGCCGCGGCCGGAGCGCGCAGGGACCCTCAGGAGGCAGCCATGAAAATGCGTTTCGCCATCCTCGCAACCTTCGTGCTGGCAGGGACCTCCGCCCATGCCGGGGATTTCGGACCCCTCATGGATGTGGTACGGCAGACCTGGCCCGGCCGCACCCACATCGCCGTGGTGGCCGACTACGCCAGCAGCCGTGACGAGATCCAGGAACTGGCGGACGCCGCCGGGGAAGGGGCCCTCATCACCGTGCTGGACATCCACGACACCACCGACCCCTGGCGGGTGCCGCGGACCGTGCTCAACCGGCTCCGGCCCGACTACGTGGTGCTGCTGAGCCGCGACCCGGTCTTCCGGGAAGGCAGTCCGGTGACCACGTGGCTCGTGGGTCAGACCGCCCAGGCGGGCCTGCCGTCGGTGGGAACCACCCCGATGGCGGTGCGGCAGGGCGCCGTCTTCGCCGTGGGGGCCGGGACGGGCAACGAACTGATGGTGAATCCCGAGATCAAGGGCTCCATCCACGTGGTCCTGCCCGTGCGCGAAACCCTCCGTCCCGTAGCCCGGGTGACCCCCCTCGGCCATGCCGAGATCCGAAGGATCGCCATGGTTGGCCGTTAGGCCACCTGAACGCCATCCCAGGCTGGAGAAACAAGCCCGTTTTTATCTTTTCCCGGCGATCCTCGGCNNCTCGGCGATAGGCTTTTTCTTGGGTGTCTTGGCGCATCGAATCTTTGCGCCGTCAGCCCCCAGAAAAAGCCAATCGCCAAGGCGCCGAGGTTGCCGAGGATCGCCGAAAAAGAATAGGGGATCCAGCGCCTGATCAACTCCCTTCGTCCTACTTCCCCGCTGCCGGCCGGTTGAGTTTGGGCGAGTGGGGATTGTGGCAGCGCACGCAGAGCGGCAGCGGCTCCTTGCCGCCGGGATCCTTGGGATCCTGGCCATGCTGGCGCCTGGTCCACGCGTCCAGCTCGTCCCCATGGCATTGCCCGCACAGGCGGTACGAGGCCTCGAAGGGGACGCGCTCCCCGGACGCCAGATGGAGATGGTCCCGGTCCCGGGGATCATGGCACTCCAGGCACCACTTCCCGGGCCCCAGGTGGTTCAGGACGATGTTCTCGTGCATGTCCTCGAGGCCCCGCTTCCGGGTGTCGGGCTTGGCCGAGGCGGTGTGGCAGCGGCTGCAGGGGAACAGGCCGTCCATGAAGGGCGGGGGCTGCACCCGCAGGAAACCCGGAGGTTCGGCAGCCAGGGCCGGGGCCAGGAGGAGGATGGCGGCCCAGGGGACGATCCGGCTGGGCGAAGGCTGCGGGGAAGAACGCACAAGGGCTCCTGTGCCAGATAGGGTGCCGCCAACCGCGTTCCGATGACAGCCGGAAGTCACGCGACATCCACGGTGCGTGAACGTGATGGCGTTGCTGGCGAGGTTGGAGAGCCTCTGGCGCAGGCGCACCGTGCCCCCGCGGTCTCGATTTTAGGTGCGGATTCTGCAGGATGAAGGAAATCCGTAGTTGACGCTAGGAATAAAAATTATCAAAATAAGAAACAACTATTCGATAAACTTGTACCAGATAGCTCACCGAAAGGACCCTCCCATGCGACTGGGAAGAAAAATCTCATTGGTGAGCGGCGCTCTGATCGGGCTGACGACAATCCTGGTCACCTCGATCACCCTTGTGATGATGTACCAATCTCTTGAAAAACAGGCGATCGCCATGCAAGAGAGCCGCATCAAGACCTTCTGGGAACTGGCCCACCAGAAAGGCCATGAATTCAAGATTAACAATTCAGTCCTTTGCATCGACGATTACGTGGTCAACGGCAACTTCGAGATTCCCGACAAGGTCAAGGAGATCTGCGGGGGGACGGCCACCATCTTCATGAAGGACGTGCGCGTATCCACCAACGTCATCGGTGCCAATGGCCAGCGAGCGGTGGGCACCAAGCTCCAAGGACCCGCCCGGGACCAGGTGCTCGACCAGGGCAAGCCCTTCCGCGGTGAAGTGAAGATCCTGGAGGAGGCCTATTATGCCGCCTACGACCCCATCCGGGATGCCAAAGGGGAAACTATTGGCGTTCTTTATGTTGGCGTCAAGAAGAGCGACTACTTCTCCACTTTTTATGCGCTCCAGTGGATAATCCTCGCAATCGCGGCGGCGGCCCTGGTGGGGGCCTATTTCCTGATGGTCTGGCTTTCGGGAGGGATCACCGGTCCCCTGGTCAAGATCGCCGCCGCCATGGAGCGGTCGGACCTCTCCCTGACCCTCGACGCGTCCAGCGAGGACGAGGTGGGGGCCCTCGCCGGGGCTTTCAATCGCTACAACCGGGTTCTGAGGGACGCCTTCCGGCGATTCGGCTCCCAGTCGGACCAGGTCGCCAGCGGCAGCACGGAGCTCTCCTCCGCCGCCGAGCAGATGTCGGCGACCACCGACGAGCTGGCCAAGGGAAACGAGGGGTTGCGCGCCCGCACCGAGCAACTGGCCAGCGCCATCACCGAGCTGACCGCCTCCATCGAAACCGTGTCCGACCATGCCGAGTTGTCGCGAAAGGTCTCCAAGGAGGCCTCCGAGGCCGCGGGCGAAGGGACGCGGGTGGGCCTGGATACCACGCGGGCCATGGGGGAAGTGCGGGAAAGCACGCACCGGATGGTCCAGGCCATCGGCGTGATCCGTGAAATCGCCAACCAGACCAACCTGCTCTCCTTGAACGCGGCCATCGAGGCGGCCAAGGCGGGCACCATGGGCAAGGGTTTCGCGGTGGTGGCCGAGGAAGTGCGCAAGCTCGCGGAACGCTCCCAGGTGTCGGCGCGGGAGATCGAGACCCTCATCTCCACCTCCCTGGGCGCCGTCGAGGCCGGGGAACGAAGCGTGGGCTCCGTGGTCGAGCAGCTCGAGGGCATCCGCACCCAGGCTGAGCGGGCCGCGGACACCGTCCTCCAGATCACCCAGGCCTGCTCGGAACAGGCGCGCACTGCCGGGGAGATCGCCCAGGTGGTCACCAGCGTGGCCGCAGAGAACGCGAAGTCGGCCTCGGCCAGCACCCAGCTCGCCTCCACGAGCCTCGAAGTCGCCCGCACCGCCGGGGATCTCGCCAGGATCGCCGAGACACTCCGCGAAGAAGCTGGGAAGTTCACCGTCTAATTCAGCATTCCGGCAGGTCCACGGGCAGGTCGAACGAGAACTCGGCCCAGTGCCCCACCTGGCTGGTGGCGTCCATGCGCCCGCCGTGCAGGTGGATGATGCGCCAAGCGGTGTAGAGGCCCACGCCCGTGCCCTTCTGGGCCCGAAGCTCCGGTGTCTGGAGGCGGCTGAACTTGCGGAAGAGGCGGGGCCGCTCCTCGGGGGGGAAGCCGGGGCCCTCGTTCCACACCGAGACGGTGGTGCGGTCGGGTTGGCGCTCCACCTTGACGCGGATGATCCCGCCCTCCCGGCCGTACTTCACGGCGTTGCCCAGGAGGTTCACCAGGATCCGGTCGAGCCGGTCCGGGTCCACC
>DBME01000077.1:12973-13828 GCA_002298155.1 Holophagaceae bacterium UBA706
GGCTTGCCGGGGACGGGTGCAGGACCAGGTCGCCGCCTTCCATGCGGGCCAGGTCCAGGTACTCCCGCACCAGGTCAAGGAGGTAGTTGCCCTTGGTGATGAGGCGCTCCAGCTTCTGGGTCTGCTTCGGCTCCAGGGGCCCCAGGTAGCCGTCGGCCAGGACCCGGGCGTCGGTGATCATGCTGGCCACGGGGTTCTTGAGCTCATGGCTGACGAAGGCCAGGACCTCGTTGTAGGCCTGGTTGGCGGCGGTGAGCTGCTCGATGCGCCAGGCCATCTCCACGGCCTGGGAGAGCCGCTCGGCCAGGGCCATCCACAGCTGGACGTGATAGGGCGTGTAGGCCCGGGGCTCCTTGGAACTGAGGAAGATGACCCCGATGGCCCGGTCCTGCACCAGCAGGGGGCAGGTGAGGGAGCTCCGGACGCCCTCCTGCACCAGGATGCGGGTGGAGTGGCTCCGGGGGTGCTCCTGGAGGTACCGGGGCAGGTCGTAGATGATGCGGGAGCAGCTGGAGTCCAGCACCCGGCGCAGGGAGCTCCCCGCCAGGTCCTCGGCGTACCCGGCCCGGAGCAGCACGGGCTCGTAGAGGGCCTTGCTGGTGTGCGCCACGATGCGCCGGCCGTCGTCCTCGATGAAGGCCAGGCCGATGCGGTCGCAGGGGTAGAGCTCGCGGATGCTCTCGAAGAGGAAGTCGATGACCTCCCCCAGGGAGGATTTGCCCGCGACCTTCTGATTGACGTGGTCCAGGACTTCTTGTTCCTGGGGATCGAAGGCGCGCGCACCCGTGCCCGCCCCGGTGGGGGCCAGGAAGTGCAGGATGGGGTGCGCCTCGGCCATGGACAGGTCCCAGGATA
>DBME01000335.1 GCA_002298155.1 Holophagaceae bacterium UBA706
GCGGCCGGCAGACCATGGTCGAGGTCCGCCTCCGCCCGGGCCAGGAGCAGGAGCCCGAAGCCCTTGCGCACCTGGTAGGACTTGGGATTGAGCTGGATGCCCCCCTCGAAGGCGGCGCGGGCGGCGTCGAAGGAGGGGAAGGGATCCTTGCCCTGGAGTTCCTGGTAGAGGCCCAGGTCCATGAGGGCGTCGCCCTGGGTGGAGTTGTGGCCCACCCAGGGCTTGAGGGCCGCCGCCTGGACCATGCAGTCCACGGTCTGGTTCACCGCCTCGGTGGGATCCTGGCCGTGGCCGAGCTGGTACCGGGCGCGCACCCCGTGGCAGCAGCCGATGCTGTCCAGGATCCAGTCCTTGAACTGGGGCCGGTTCAGGGCCTTGCTCAGGGCCTCCACGGCCCGGGCCAGGGTCTCGGAGGGATCCTTTCCGCGGCTGACCTCCCAGTCGGCGCGGTTGCGCAGGCAGGTGCCCAGGTTGTTCCACAGGGGGTTGTCGGTGGGGCGGTGGCGGAGGCCCTCTTCCGCGGAGGAGATGGCCCGGTCCAGGTTCTCGCCCGGGTCCTCGTTGCGGTCGATGAGCAGGGCCGCCCACCGGCGGTAGATGGCGGCGCGGTAGCCCAGGGTCTTCCAGTCGGAGGGGTTGGCCCGGAGCGCCATGGCGGCGGCCTCCAGGGCCCAGTCCCGGTCCGCTTCCGTGGCCCGGCCGCGGTCCAGGCGCATCTGGTAGACCAGCATGCGGCGCTGCACTTCGGCCACGTAGGCCTGCGGGGCGCTCCGGGCCACGTTCCGGGCCTGGAGCAGGGCCTGGCCCGCCAGCTCAAGGTTCGCCTCGGTGCCGGGGAAGTCGCCGCGGTTGAAGCACCGCGCGGCCTGGGCCCGCTCCGCGTCCGCCTCGAGAATCCAGGCCTCGTACGCCCAGGGGGCCAGCCGCTGGTATTCCTTGGCCTTGGCGATGGAATCCTCGTAGCGCTCCTCCACCAGGGCCAGCACGCCTTCCACGAAGGCCGGCCCGTCCTGGTGCGCGCCCTGGGCCCGCCGCAGGCAGGCCATGGCGGGGCGGCGGAGGTCCTGTTCGGTGTCCCGCTTCTTGTCCTCCAGGGATTTGCCCCGGAGGCCCTCCAGTTCGTTCTGGTAGAGGCGCGTGAGGGTGAGGCCCAGGGCCAGGGCGGTGTCGGGGTCCTGGGGCAGGGTGCCGCTGGCCAGTTCCAGTTCCCGGCGCGCTTCCTCCAGGCGGTCCAGGGCCAGGTAGCCCCGGCCCAGGGCCAGGTGGGCCGCGGGCCGCGACCAGCGCCCCATGGTGGGCAGGTTGGCCGAGATGCGGTTCAGGTGGTTCTCCACCAGGGAGCGCTCCATGCTCACGTCGTGGAGGGGCAGGGTGTAGGCCTTGAGGAGGATGCCTTCCATGTATTCCGCCTCGCGGCCGTAGCGCTGGCTGCTCTGGGTGAGCACCCGGCCGCGCCAGGCCATGACCACCCCGAAGATCGCGAAGCCCGTGACGGCCACCAGGGACGCGGCCAGGACCAGGGCCAGGGAGCGGTTCTTGCGGAAACGCTTGACCAGGCGATAGCCCAGGGTGTCGCTGTGGGCCAGGATGGGGTCGCCGTCCAGGTAGCGCCTCAGATCCTCGGCCAGGGCCTTGGCGGAGTCGTAGCGGCGGGCGGGATCCTTCTCCAGGCACTTCATGACGATGGTCTGGAGGTCCAGGGGCAGGCTGGGCAGGTTGCGTCGCAGGGGGACGGGATCCTCCTCCACGATGCGATGCACCAGGGCCACCAGGGAACTGCCGGAGGGGAAGGGCGGAGCGCCGGACAGGCACTCGTACAGGGTCGCGCCCAGGGAATAAACATCCGAACGGCGGTCCACCTCGGACACCCGTCCCAGGGCCTGCTCGGGACTGCAGTACGAGGGGGTGCCGATGATCATGCCCGGCACGGTCATGCCCTCGTCGCCCATCTCCCGGGCGAGGCCGAAGTCCATGAGGTAGGGGCACCAGGAGCCGTCCTCCCGGGCCTCGAGCATGATGTTGGTGGGCTTGATGTCGCGGTGGATGATGCCCTGGCGGTGGCAGCTGTGGAGGGCCTGGGCCACCTGCATGATGATGCCCACCTTCTGCTCCAGGGTCAGGCGGGGGATGGCGGCCCGCAGGGTGGGCCCGGCCACGAAGCGCATGGTGAGGTAGGGCTGCCCCTCGTGCTCGTCCACGGAGAAGATGTTGCAGATGTTGGGGTGCTCCATGCGGGCCTGGGCACGGCCCTCCTGCATGAACCTCTCGGTGGGCCCCCGTTCCAGGCGCTTGAGGAACTTGATGGCCACAACCCGTTTCAACTGTTGATCGAAAGCCTTGTACACGCTGCCCATGCCGCCGTCGCCCAGGAACTCCAGGGGCAGGTAGCGGCCGTCGCGGGGCAGGGCGAAGTTCTCCAGGTCCTTGGGATCCATGGCCTCGGCGGCTTCGCCCATGGCCCGCATCCACTCGGAATTCCCCGAGGCGATGGCCGTGGCCTCCTGGTCCGTGGCCAGCGCGGCTTCCACGACGCCCGTGAGCCGGCCCTGGCGTAAAAGGGTCGTGAACACGTCGCCCAGGTCCGCCTCGGACATGGTGGCCGCATCGGCATGGAAGGAATGGCCCAGCTCATCGCGCGTCAGCAGGCCGCGGTCCAGGGCCCACTTCAGGACCTTGACCTGCTGGCTGAGCGTCAGCGGTGCGTTCATGGGCAAGCGCCTCGGGAGGAAGAACGATTCCCTATTAAAACCGTACCTACGGCCGTGCAGGGCATGAAATCGGCGCAAAAAAACGTAGGATTGCGCCTACGGATCCGCGCTGCCTTAGCGGATGTGCAGGTCCATATTGAAGGTGGGTTTCTTGGGGGTGGTGGGCCAGACGATGCGGCCCATGCCGGGGCCCGTCGCCAGGGGATCGTCCAGCACGACCCAGCCCACCAGGCGCCAGCCCATGAGATGGGCCACCATCGCGAAACCCGCGCACACGGCCAGGAGGGTGACGATGGCGAGCCACGCGGGGATGACTTCCCGGGTGGCCAGGACGATGGTGAGGCCCGTGAGGACGGCACCCGCGATGCCGACGCATGCCAGCAGGAGATATGCGCCGCGGCTGCGTTTCAAATGGACGCCACAGCATTGGCACACGGCGGTCGCGGAGGGTTCAGCCTCCTTGAGGAACCGCTGGTATGTCATGATCTCCCCGGAACACACCGGACAGATATTCGCGGCCATAAAAACCCCCTGGGGGATTGGGACAGGAAATAATATTAATCATAAAATAAATTCCTGGGAGCACTTTTATGAAATATGGCCCTTTTTTTGTTGACCTCGTGAATCGCTGATAACTGGGGAGGCCCCGACGCCATGGAATGCCCACGCTGCCACGAGGTCCAGGAAGAGGGTCCGGAGGAATGCCGCGCCTGCGGCGTGATCTTCAGCCGGTACCGCCCCGGGCGGCCCCCGGCGGCGGTGGACCTGGAGGCCGATGAAGCCCCCGTGCCCTGGCAGATCCAGCTCCGGGACCGGATGTTCCGGGTGGAGCCCAGCGAGAACCGCGCCGCCGTGGTGGGGCGGGGGGTGTTCCTGGGCATCCTCGGGCTGGTCACGGTGGGCATCCTCACCACGCCCATGCGGGGCCCCTACCTGATGGACTCCTTCATCCACTGGATCGATCTGCCCTTCCACGAGGCGGGGCACGTGGTCTTCAGCCCCCTGGGCACCTTCATGCACATTCTCGGGGGAACCCTGGGGCAGCTGCTGGTGCCCTTCATCGCCCTGGCGGCCTTCCTGCGGGAGGAGAACCCCTTCGGCGCGGCGGTGGGCGGCTGGTGGCTGGGGCAGAGCTTCGTGGACTGCTCGCCCTACATCGCCGACGCCCAGGCCCGGGTGCTGCTGCTCACCACGGGGGAGACGGGGCAGGTGGACTGGGAA
Organism: Holophagaceae bacterium UBA706; assembly: GCA_002298155.1. GTDB lineage: Bacteria > Acidobacteriota > Holophagae > Holophagales > Holophagaceae > Mesoterricola. The sequence goes on from DBME01000335.1 coordinate 3,930, forward strand.
AGCCACGACTGGTACCAGCTCCTTTCCCGCACCGGCCTCCTCTCCCATGACATCTTCATTGCGCGCATGGCCTGGGTGCTGGGCGCGCTGCTCATGGCCGCCTCGCTGGCCTGGGCCGCGCATGTGGTGCGCCGTCAGTGGGGGCGGTGACCCAGGCCACGCCTCGGGGATGCTATCCTGACGAATGACGGAGGAACGCATGGCCGAAGCCGCGACGCCAGCACCGGAAACCCAGGAAGCACCCAAGAAGGTCTGCGAGAAATGCCGGAACGCCTACGGGCCTGAAGCCTTCAACCACCAGGTCGAAGGCCAGGAATGCGTGTGCCGCCGATGCCTCGCGGTGATGGGCTACAAGGTATAGCCGTGGAATCCCTTCAATCAGGCACCTCGGCCATCCTCGACACCGTGCTGCAGGGTGGGCGGATCTCCGAGGCGGAAGCCCTCCACCTCTTCGAACATGCCAGCCTGCCGGACCTGTCCGCGGCCGCCTCGGCGGTGCGCCGGCGTCTCGTGGACCCCGCGCGGGTCAGCTACGTCATCGACCGGAACGTGAACTACACCGACGTGTGCAACGTCTACTGCACGTTCTGCGCCTTCTACCACAAGCCCGGCAACCCCCAGGGCTACGTCCTCACCAAGGACCAGCTCCGCCGCAAGGCCGAGGAGACCCTGGCCGTGGGCGGCACGGGCTTCCTCCTGCAGGGGGGCGTCAACCCCGACCTGCCCTGGAGCTACTACCTGGACCTGGTGTCCTTCCTGCGCGACCTGGGCATCTGGGTGCACGGCTTCTCCCCCGTGGAGATCCAGATGATGGCCAAGCTCAGCGGCCAGTCGCTGGAGAAGACCATCCTCGACCTGCGCGACGCGGGCCTGGGCAGCATCCCCGGCGGCGGCGCGGAGGTGCTCGTGGAGCGCATCCGCAAGCGCATCGCCCCCCTCAAGGGCGGCCCGGAGAAGTGGCTGGAGGTCATGGAGGCCGCCCATTCCGTTGGCATGCGCACCACCGGCACCATGATGTTCGGCATCACCGAGACCCTGGCCGAGCGCGTCGAGCACTTCCGCGTGCTGCGCGAACAGCAGGACCGGGCCGTGGCCCGGGGCAACGGCGGCGGGCACACCGCCTTCGTGGCCTGGCCCTTCCAGAGCGGCCACACGGTGTGGGAGGGCAAGCTCCCCCGTCCCACGGACGCGGAGTACCTGCGCACCATCGCCATCGCCCGCATCTACCTGGACAACTTCCCCCACATCCAGAGCTCCTGGGTCACCATGGGCCGCAAGACGGGCCAGATGGCCCTCCACTACGGCTGCGACGACATGGGCAGCCTGATGCTGGAGGAGAACGTGGTGAGCGCGGCGGGCACCTGCCACACCGTGAACCGCGACGAGATGATCCGCATGATCCGCGGCGCGGGCTATAAGCCCTGCCAGCGGGACAACGTCTACTTCCCCGTGGCCTGAGCCCCGACCGGAGCGAACATGATCCTCAGAACGGCCCTGTGCCTAGCGGTTACCGCGGCCGCCGCCGGAACCAAGCCCCCGGCGAAACGACCAGCCAAGACCGCGGCCCCCCAGGCCAAGGGCGATGCGGCCGTGCCCGCCGCCGGGAGCATCGGCGAGCGCGTGGAACCGGCCACCGGCCGTGGCCGCGCCATCGGCGCGTTCCTGGAGCCCCGCACCGACTACCAGGCCACCGCCTTCCCCGACGGCCGCGTCCTGGTTACCGGCGGTTCCCTGAAGACCGCCTCGAGCGAATGGTTCGACCCCGCCACCAACACGTTCGCCCCCGGCCCGGCCATGATGCGGCCCCGCCAGGGCCACCGCGCCCTGCTGCTCAAGGACGGCCGTCTGCTGGTCCTGGGCGGCACGGAAGCCCCCGCCACCGCCGAGGTGCTGGAACCGGGAACCAAGGCGTTCAAGGAGGTGCCGGAGACGTCCTTCGGCCTTTCCACGGACGCGGTGGAACTGGACAAGGGCAGGGTGTGCATGATCGATGGCGCGTCCGGCACGGTCTGCGTCTGGGATGGCCGCCGCGCCCCTTCCGCCAAGACCACCCTCACGCGCCCCCGGATCTTCTTCCGGGCCGTGCGCATGAAGGATGGCCGCGTGGCCGTCACCGGCGGCTGGCCTTCCGAGCAGAAGACCCGCNNGCCCGCGAGGTCCGCGGCCGCCGCGCCTCCAGCGGGCCAGCCCTGCCCGTGGAATGCTTCAACCCCACCTGGTCCTCCATCTCCGCCTGGACCGCCGCCCCCCAGCCCCGGGCCCGGCACCAGGCCGCGCTCCTGGAGGACGGCCGCATCGTCCTGTGGGGCGGCGTGGGCCAGGATCCCGACCAGTCCGTGAAGGACCTGGAAGTGCTGGATCCGGGCAAGGAGACCGTCACCAAGACCGGCACCCTGGATCTCCAGGGCGGTCCCGCCCCGGCCTGGGCCGTGGACGGCACCGGCCGCTTCCTCCATCTGGCCGAGCGTTCCCGCAGCATCCAGGTGTGCGCGGATCCCCTGGCACTCCCCGCGGCGGCACCCGGCAACCGGCTGGCCAACGGCTACCTGGGCCCGGTCCTCGTGCCCCTCAAGGACGGGGGCGTCCTCGTCCTGGGCACCGCCTCCTTCGGCGATCCTCTGGACCGCTGGGACGCCCGCACCCGCCAGTGCGCGGTGGTGGGAACCCTGCGCGGCGGTGCCGAAAGCCTCGGGCTGCTGCCCGACGGCAAGGTCGTGGCCATCGGCCCCGTGGTGGATCTCCTGGATCCCCGCACCGGCGCCATGACGCCCCTGGGCTGGCGGGAGGACCTGGAGCCCCTGCTGAAGACCCTGCGTCCCGCCGTCCCCGCGCCCGCGGCCCAGCCCCTTCCGGGCGGGCAGGAGCGTCCCGGGGCCCTGGTGGTGACGCTGGACAAGACCCGCCTCCTGGTGGTGGGCGGCATCTCCGGAGGCGAGCCTTCCGGTGCCGTGGAAATCTGGGATACCAAGAAAAAGACCCTCCAGCCCGCCGGTTCCACGCGGACCCGGCGCGCCAGGCCTGGGGGGTTGAAACTCGTGGATGGTTCCGTCCTGATCTGGGGGGCGGGGAAGGAGTGATGCTGTGAACGCGATCAAGAACGCCAACAACACCCTGCTGCTGGGCATCGTGGGAGGCTCGGGCAGCGGTAAGACCTCCATCGCCCAGGAGCTCCTGCGCCGCATGGAAGCCCAGGGCCTCGACGCGCTCCTGCTGGACATGGACGCCTACTACGCCCCCCTGGAGGTGGTGAAGGCCCGCTTCCACGGCGGTCCCATCAACTGGGACCACCCCCACGCCTTCGACCTGGAGCTCATGGCCTCCCACCTGAAGGCCCTGGCCCAGGGCCAGGCCATCCGCAAGCCCATCTACGATTTCAAGACCTCCGACCGCGTGGGCTGGGAGGAGCCGCTGCACCCGGGGCAGGTGGTGGTGCTGGAAGGGCTGCTGCTCTTCGCGCTGCCGGAGCTGCGGGAGCAGATGGACGTGAAGATCTTCGTGGATACCGACGCCGACATCCGCATCCTCCGCCGCATCCAGCGCGACACCTCGGAACGGGGCCGGACCATCGAGAGCGTCATCGAGCAGTACCTGAAGTCCGTGCGCCCCATGCACCTGGAATTCGTGGAACCCAGCAAGCGCTGGGCGGACCTCATCGTGCCGGTGGGCGTGGAGAACACGACGGCGATGGATATGCTCCTGCACCATGTGGTGGGCAGGCTCGGGGCTTCCCATTAATAAAACCGGGTAATAGAAAAGACATTATTTCTCTTTGCTTTTCTCAGCGACC
>DBME01000135.1:0-3239 GCA_002298155.1 Holophagaceae bacterium UBA706
CCTACGACATCAGCCCCCACGCCGTGGCCGCCTACCGCCTTATCCACGGCGCCCCCGTAATAGAGAAGGAGCTGGCCGCCGTGCCCGCACGGGAGCTCCTGGCCGCCGGCGCGGACACCTGGGTCATGAGCCCACCCTGCCAGCCCTTCTGCCGCATGGGGAACAAGCGCGATCTGGAGGACCCCCGCTCCCGGGCCTTCCTCCACCTCATGGACGTGCTTGCCGCCCACCCCCCCGTCAACCTTCTGCTGGAATCCGTGGAGGACTTCCTGGGCTCCGCCGCCCACGACCTCCTCACGGAACGCCTGGACGCCGCGGGTTTCCACCGCCTGGTATTCCGCCTCTGCCCCACCCGCTTCGGCCTGCCCAACCTGCGCCCCCGGGCCTTCGTAGCTGCCTCCCGGCGCCCCCTGGCGGCCCTGCCACTCCCGGACGCCCCTCCGGTCCCTGTGGCCGCCTTCCTTGATACCGAGGAGGACCCGGGCCTGTACCTGCCCGAGGAGGTCCTTTCCCGCCACTACCAGGGCCTGGACCTGGTGGACCCCGGCGCCCTGCGGACAGCCTGCTTCATCGGCGGCTACGGCCGGCGTTACGTGGGCGGCGGCTCCTTCCTGCGCACTCCCCGGGGCATCCGCCGGTTCTCCGTGCCTGAAGTCGCCCGCCTCCTTGGCTGGCCTGGCGACCTTCCCTTCCCGGCCGACATGGGTGCCGAAGCCCGCTATAAGCTCCTGGGCAACGGCCTCAGCCTGCCCGTGGCCCGGTGGGTGGCGGCTCACCTTCGCGTCCCGTAACCGTTCTGGTGGAACTCCCCCTTTCCAAGCCCTCCTTCCGAGCCGATGATGTTCTATTCAACATCCCGGCCCCGGATTTCCGGATTACCAAGGGGACATGCGCATGCGACCCATCCCACCGGCCCTGCTGATCGTCACCCTCGGATTCCTGGCCTGCGGGGGAGGGGCCGGAAGTTCCGGCGGCGGCGACCCGACTCCGCCCCCGGTGCCGCCGCCCCCCGCCACCCAGGTGGCCTTCACCGTGGACAGCACCCACGGGACCCGGCCCATCTCGCCCTACATCTACGGCACCAACCAGGGCAGCTTCACGGCCGAGGCCAAGGGCCTCACCCTCCTGCGGGTGGGCGGCAACCGTCTGACCGCCTACAACTGGGAGACCAACGCCTCCAACGCCGGCTCGGACTGGCTGTACGAGAACGACGCCTACATGAGCTCCAGCACCTCGCCCGCCGCGCCCATGTTCCAGGCGGCCACCACGGCCGGCTCGGCGGGCGCCAGCCTGATCATGACCGTGCCCATGGCCGGCTGGGTCGCCGCGGACGAGGCCGGCCCCTGCCCTTCCAACCCCACGGCCGACCAGATCGCCCTTCGCTTCAAGCCCTTCCTGCCCGCCAAGGGCTCCGCCTTCGTCTTCCCCCCTGTCACCACCGACGGCGCGGTGTACGCCGACGAGTTCGTGGCGGCCATGGAGTCCCACTTCCCCGCGGCCCAGACCGATCCGGCCCGGCGCATCTTCTACATGCTCGACAACGAGCCGGACCTCTGGTCCAGCACCCACAGCGAGATCCACCCCGCGCCCGCCACCTATGCCGAGATGGCCCAGAAGAGCGTCGACCTGGCCGCGGCCATCAAGGTCGCCGCCCCCGCGTCCCTGGTCTTCGGGCCGGCCAGTTACGGGTGGAACGGCTACGTGAACCTTCAGGACGCCCCGGACGCCGCGGGCCGCGACTTCCTGGACTTCTACCTGGACACCCTGAAGGCCGCCGAGACCGCCAAGGGCAAGCGCCTCCTGGACGTCCTGGACGTGCACTGGTACCCCGAGGCCACCGGCGGCGGCAACCGCATCGTGGATGACGGCGTGTCCGAGACGGAGGTCGCCGCCCGCCTCCAGGCGCCCCGGTCCCTCTTCGACCCCGCCTACACCGAGTCCAGCTGGATCACCCAGTGGAGCACCCTGGGCCCCATCAAGCTGATCCCCCGCCTCCAGGCCAAGATCGACCAGCACTACCCCGGCACCCGCCTGTCCATCAGCGAGTACAACTACGGCGCCGGCGGTAGCATTTCCGGCGGGCTGGCCCAGGCCGACGTGCTGGGGATCTTCGGGCAGCAGGGCCTCTTCGCGGCATCGGTGTGGCTGATGACCAACGACAGCAGCTTTCTGTTCGCGGGCTTCAAGCTCTACCGCGACTACGACGGCGCCGGCGGAACCTTCGGCGACACGTCCATCCCCGCCGTCAGCTCCCTGCCCGGCCAGGCCACCGTCTACGCCAGCATCGACGCCGCCCACCCCGCCAAGGTGATCCTCGTGGCGATCAACAAGACCACCGCCCCCCTCACCGCCAGCATCGTCGTGACCCACCCCGTGAACCTCACCGCCGCCGACGTCTACACCCTCACCGCCGCCCAGGCCGCCCCCGTAAAAGGCGCCTCCCTGCTGGCCAGCGGCTCCAACACCTTCTACTTCACCCTCCCCGCCCGCAGCGCCAGCACCCTGGTCCTCCGCCCCTAATCCCCCGCCAGAAGAAGGCCCAGGACCTCCTGCGCCACCCTCAGCCCGAAGACCGCCGGCATGTGGGAGATGGTCCCGATGGGCTGCCGCACCCGTCCCGTTCCGTGGTGCTCGCCCAGGTCCTTGGGATCGTAGGGCGTNNCCCACCGAGTACACGCAGGGGATGCCCGAGGCGATGCCCCGGCGCCGCAACCGCAGCCGCACGACCCTGGCCAAGGGGCAGATGAGGGTCTCCGAGATGTCCCCGAAGCGCACCTGCCCCGCATCCATGCGCCCCCCCGCGCCCATGCTCGAGATCACCGGCAGCCCACCGCGTACGGCCGCCTCCAGCAGCGTCACCTTGGAATTGAGCGAGTCGATGGCNNTCCAGCGGCCCTTCCAGAAACCCGTCCACGGTCTCGGCGTTGACGAACCCCGGCCGCGCGTCCACGTCGCAATCCGGGTTGATGTCCAGCACCCGCGCCGCGGCCAGGTCCACCTTGCGCTGGCCCACCGTGGAGTGGAGGGCGAAGAGCTGCCGGTTGATGTTGGAGGCGTCCACCGACCCGTAGTCCACGAGCCTCAGATGCCCCACCCCTGCCCGGGCCAGGGCCTCGCAGGCGAAGGACCCCACCCCGCCCAGCCCGAAGATGGCCACCCGGGCCCCCTGCAGACGGGCCATGGCCTCGGGGCCCACCAGTTGTTCGGTGCGGGCGAACCATCGCATCAGAGCCACCTTC
>DBME01000135.1:3258-3989 GCA_002298155.1 Holophagaceae bacterium UBA706
GGTCCCGGCCCCGGATGCGGGCCGCGGCGGCGGCCACCAGGCGGATGTTGGCCGGCTCGTTGGCGCCGGCGACCCCCTGGGGGTTCAGGTCCGGGGCATCCGTCTCGAAGAGGATGCGGTCCTCCGGGGCCGCCTGCAGCGAGGTCGCGGCGCGGGTGGCGCCCGTGCGCGTGAGGGCGCCGCCGAAGGAGAGGTGGAGCCCCAGGGCCAGGAAGTCCCGGGCCACCTCTGGCGCGCCGGAGAACGCGTGGATGAGCCCCCCGGCCCGGGGCAGCCCCGTCTCCCGGAGGATGGCCGCGACCCTTTCGGGCGCCTTCACGCAGTGGATGGAAAGCGGCAGGTCCCGGCGCAGGGCTGCGCGAATCTGCGTGCGGAAGGCCCGCTCCTGCAGCTCCCGGGGCGGCCGGCCCTCGGAGAAGTCCAGACCGCACTCCCCAGCCCCCGCCCCGGCGTCGAAGGCCGCCTCCAAGCGGTCCTCCCACCCCGGCGCCGCGTCCCCTACGTACCAGGGGTGGAGCCCAGCCATGGGGATCACGGCCGGGTAACGCCGGGCCAGGTCCAGGACCTCACCCCAGTCTTCCTCCCGGGTTCCGCAGCACACCATGCGGGTAACCCCGGCCTCCCCGGCCCTGCGCAGCACCACCTCCAGCCCGTCGCTGAAGCGCCGGTCCTGGAGGTGGCAGTGGCAGTCGAAGAACAACCTAGTAACGGTAGTGGTCGGGCTTGAACGG
>DBME01000009.1:0-10063 GCA_002298155.1 Holophagaceae bacterium UBA706
CCAGGGTGCCCGCGGACGTCCGGAGTTCGGCCCCGCCCACGTCGGAGGTGGCGAGAAGCCCCTCCACGACCTGCGAGGCCAGCGTGGCGTCCTCCGTGTAGCAGGCCGCGCCCGCGCTGGGCCCGACCACCTGGGCCAGGTCCGCCAGGGAGCGCCGCAGGCGCTGGGCCTCCCAGCGTTCCGCGAGCCGGCCGGCGAAGGTCAGCCCGATGAGACCCGCGGACACGGCCACCGCCATGACCACCAGGGTGGACCGGGCGACGATGCCGCCCGGTATCCTGAGGCGGGGGGTCACAGGCCCTCGGTTCCGCGGATCTCCAGCACCACCTTCACCCGCGGGTCGGTCTTGTCCTTCTCCACCACCCCGATGGCGCCCTTGTTCGCCATGACGATGCCGAGGGTCTCCTGGGCATCCTGGGTCATGCGGGGCGGCTGGCCCTGGCCCGAGAAGTAGAGCCGGGCCCAGTAGGCGCGCACGGCCGACATGGGGAGATGGGCTAGATACTGGTAGAAGCGGATCCTCACTTCCGGAGGGATCTGCTGTTCGACCGGGATGGCGACGAGGCCCGACGGGAGCTTGCGGGCCCGGCCCAGGAAGAGGTCGGCCACCTGCTCGCGGGAGAGGCTCGCCACGCCCGAGCCGGGATTCACGACGACGACCAGGGCGGGCTCGTCCGCGCGGACCGCGGCGAGGCCGAGAAGAAGCATGACGGCGAGGATTCGGAGGGACCGGCTCATCAACGCACCCCCCCGAGAATGAAGTCCAGCGTCACGCTCATGACCGTCGCCTTGCCATTCCAGGTGGGATCATCCACCTTCCAAAGCCCCGTCGACTGGTTGGAGTGGACCCGGTCCACCTGGAACTTCAGGCAGGCGGTGTCCGCGAAATCCCAGCGCACGCCGCCCGCCCACGTGAATTGGTCCGCCCTGAGGTTGTTGGCCGCCTGTGCCATCTGCCCCACCATGAAGGCTGGCACGGGCCCCGGCAGCGTCGGCAGGAGGCCGAGATCCGGCGGCGCCTTCCGTGGCGAATAGATGCGGGACCAGGTCAGAAAGGGCTGGAACCTGCCGAACCTGTAGGCCAGGGAGAAAAAACCTGCTGTGGGGTCCGGAAAGATGAACGAGCTGTAGGTGCCACGGCGGACCATGCCCTGGACCTGGAGGGGCCCCTCCTCATAGGATCCGCCAAGGGACCAGGTAGAGCCGGTGACGCCCTTGGCGTTCAGGGCGTCCGCGGCCGCGTCGAGGCGGGGATCATGGAGCTGCGCGGCGACGGCGTGCAGGTAGTTCTGCGTCGCGACGACCGGCCCTCCGAAATTCCGCGGAATTTCGAAATGGGAATAGGTAAGCCTCCCTCGGAAGCCGCCCCAGCGTGGCTTCACGGCGAACCCGTAGGTCGGCCCCCCCGAAAGATCCAAGGGCGGGGTCAGGATGCCGGGAATCTTCTCCGAGGCGGTTCCTCCGAAGGCCTTGAAGGTCACGGAGGCTTCCGGTCCCAGATCGAGGGTCTGGTTCAGCTCCGCCCCGTCGATATGGGCAGGCGTGATGGTGAAGAAGGCTTCCACGGGGGGGCGGACCCAGGGGTAGGTGTACCCCACGTTGGTGAAGTCCCAGTTGGGCAGCATCTCGATGCCCAGGCGACCGAACTTGGCCGAGAAGTTCTGGGTGGGGGACCACGTGACGCAGGCCCACATGACATCGGGGCGGTAGGTCCCGTCGAAGCGGTACTTGCTCACCACCTGCAGGGTCGCGAGGAAATCGTCGGAAAGGCGGGAGCTGAGCTGCACGCCCAGGCGGGTGTCCACGCTGCCCAGGGGCTTGTCGATGGCGCCGGCGGGCTGGAGGTTGTCGCGGCGGAATTCCACCTTGTGGGTGTCGGTGCCCGCCAGGCCCAGGGTGCCGAAGGCGCTCAACTGGAAGGCGGGATCCTGGTCCTGGGCGAAGGCCGGGGCGGCCACGGCAAAAAGATGAATTGCTGCTACAAACAGACAGACCCTCACCCTGACCTCCTGAGTTCCGCAGATCCCACGAGCGCTGTACGACCCCACCACGGATGCTGGGACAATCCTAGGTCAGCTTAGATGAAGATTCCATACTTTTTTTGTTGGTTAATTCCTTTATGGGACTAATCAACAAGCAAGAGCCACATCCACCGCCGTGACTTTTATGATCTTTTCAAGATCCGCCGGTGCGATCCCCACCAGGAAGCCCCGGCTCCCGCCGTTGATGTAGATCCGTTCCAGTTCCAGGATCGTGCGTTCCACGAACACCGGCATCACCTTCCGGGTACCGAAGGGGCTGGTGCCCCCCACCAGGTAGCCGGAGTGCTTCTGCGCCACGTCGGGCTTGCAGATCTGGACGGTCTTGCACCCGATCTGCCGCGCCAGGGTCTTGGTGCTCACGTCCCGGTCCCCATGCATGAGCACGACCAGGGGCCGGCCGGCCTCGTCCTCCATGACGAGGGTCTTGACGACCGCATGCTCGTCAGCACCCAGCGAGCGGGCCGCGACGGCGGTTCCGCCATGGTCTTCATAGGTGTAGAAGTGCTCCGAATAGGAGATGTTGCGCTCCTTCAGGAGACGGGTCGCGGGGGTCGAGGGCGCCTTGGACATGCCCCAAGTATGTTGCATCTCCGCCACGGATGTGCGAGGGTGGTCACACCGATGGAGGAGCGATCCCCATTAGTAGCGCGAGGGAGGGTGATGGACCCGCTGATCTCGCGTGAAAGGGGAGGATCGCCGAAGGGGATGCGAATCATCAGCGCAGACCTTGGACGTTTGGGCTAACACCCGGCGGCTGTCGCGGCGCCACATCGCCGCGGAGTGCCTGAGGACGACAAGCCGGCCCAGGGGCCGGGGAGGGGTCTAGGGTCTTCATCCGTATCCACACGGAGGCCCCATGACAGCACCTTCCACCCCCTGCATCCTGCGCAATGGCGCGGTACCTCTCGGAGGTGCCAAATGATCGTCATGAAGTTCGGCGGCTCCAGCGTGGCCGACGCCGACCGCATGCGCGAAGCCGCGGCCCTCGTGAAGGCCGCCCTGCCCCGCTCCCCCCTGGTGGTGCTCTCGGCCACGGCCCGCACCACGGACCAGCTCTTCGAGGCCGCGGGCCGCGCCGAGGCTGGGAACCTCCCCGGCGCCCTGGCGCTGCACGGCGAGCTCATGGCCCGCCACGGCGCCCTGGCCCGGGACCTCATGCCGGGTGGAACGCCCCCGGAGCTGGCCGAGGCCCTGGCGATCCTGGGCGGCGAGCTGGACCTCCTGCTGCGGGGCGTCGCCCTGCTCAAGGAGCTCTCCCCCCGGAGCATGGACGCCATCGCCAGCATCGGCGAGCGCCTCTCCACCCGCATCCTGGCGGCCTTCCTGGGCGCGGCCTGGGTGGACGCCCGGGACGTGATGCGCACCGACGGGACCTTCGGGTGCGCCCGGCCCCTCACCGCGGAGGTGGAAGCCCTGGCCGTCTCCCACCTGGCGCCCCGCCTGCGGCCCGGAAGCACCGTCGTCACCCAGGGCTACATCGGCGCCACCGCCCAGGGGCTCACCACCACCCTGGGCCGGGGCGGCAGCGACTTCAGCGCGGCGCTCTTCGGGGCGGCCCTGGGGGCCGAGGACATCCAGATCTGGACCGACGTGGAGGGCGTGCTCACCAGCGATCCGCGCGTGGTCCCCGGCGCCCAGCCCATCACGGAACTGGGCTTCGCCGAGGCCGCCGAGCTCGCGGCCTTCGGCGCCAAGGTCCTCCACGCCGACGCTCTGGCTCCGGTGAGCCGGGCGGGGTTCCGCCTGGTGGTGGCCAACACCCACCGCCCCCAGGGGGGCCGCACCGAGATCCGCTCCGAGGTCCCGCCGCGGCGGCCCGGGGAGATCACGTCCGTGGCCTACAAGGAGGGCGTCTCCTGCCTGCGGGTGCCCCCCGCCCAGGATGCCGACCTTCTCTTCCAGGCCTCCACCCGCCTCCTGGAAGCCGGGGCCTCCCTCTACGGCCTGCTGGCGACGCCGGACGGCGGGCTCCTGGTGGCCCGGGGGGAGACGGCGGATTCCGAGAAGGTCCTCCGGGACCTGGGCGCCTCGGGCCTTTCGGTCCAGCGGGGCTGGGCCGCCGTGGCCCTGGTGGGCGAGGGGCTCCGCGAGGCGCCCGGGCGGGCCTTGAGCCTCCTGGACGCCCTGGCGGATGAGCCCATCGCCGCCATCCTGGCAGGGGACACCGGCGTCTCCCTGGTCTTCCTGGTGCCGGACAACCGGCTTTCGCACCTGATCCCCAAACTCCACGAGCATTGCATCGAGAAACCCCTGCGAGGTGACGCATGACCACCGGCTTCGAAGCCAAGAGATTCCTCATCACCGGCGGCAGCCGCGGCATCGGCGAGGCCGCCGTGCGGCTCCTGTCGGATCTGGGCGCCAAGGTGGCCTTCACCTACCGCATCCGCACCGACGCCGCCCAGGCCCTGGTGGCGAGCCTGAGGGCCCAGGGGCGCGACATCATCGCCATCCAGGCCGACCAGCGCTCCCGCGAGGACGCCCTGGCCGCGGTGGCCACGGTGGAGGAGGCCTGGGGCGGCCTGGACGGCTACGTGGGCAATGCCGGCGTGTGGCTGCCCACCCCCGTCGAGGCGGACGACGAGAGCAACCTGACCACGATCCTCGAAACCAACGTCACGGGGATCTTCCGCTGGAACGCCGCGGTGGTTCCCGCCCTGCGCCGGGCCGGTGGCGGCGCCATCGTCCTGGTGTCCAGCACCGCCGGGCAGCGCGGGGAGGCCGGCTACGGGGCCTACGCGGCCAGCAAGGGCGCCGTCATCTCCCTCACCAAGACCCTCGCCACCGAGCTGGGCCCCCAGGGCATCCGCGTGAACTGCGTGGCGCCCGGGTGGGTGGATACGGACCTCTCCGCCGCCGCCCTGCGCGGGGATCCGGCGGAGCGGCGCAAAGTCGAGGCGATCTTCCCCCTGGGCCACATCCCCGTGGCCGAGGACATCGCCGGCCCCATCGCCTTCCTCCTGGGGCCCGGCGCCGTGGCGGTGCACGGGGAGATCCTCAACGTGAACGGCGGAACCGTGCTCTGCGGCTGAACCTTGACGGGTCCGCACCCCCGGACCATCCTTGATCCCCTGGACTTCCGACGTACCACGCCGAGGCCGTGCATTCATGACTCAGACTTTCAACGACGCCCTGCGATCCGGCCAGTGTTTCCTGTTCGACGGATCCACCCCCACGGTCCTCTATGAGCGGGGCGTGTACATCAACCGCTCCTTCGACGAGGCCAACCTGGCTTCGCCGGACCTGGTCCAGGCCATCCACCACGAGTTCCGCGCCGGCGGCGCCCAGGTGCTCACCACCAACACCTGGGCCGCCAACCGCCTCAAGCTCCAGGGTTATGGCCTGGCCGAACAGCTGCGGGAGATCAACCTCAAGGGCGCCGAACTGGCCCGGGCGGCCCTGGACGAGGACGCCCCGGGGTGGGTGGCCGGATGCATCGGGCCGCTGGGGGTGCGCATCGAGCCCTGGGGCCCCACCTCCTTCGAGGAGGCCCGGGGGTTCTTCGCGGAGCAGGCCCGGGCCCTCCTGGAGGGCGGGGTCGACCTCTTCATCCTGGAGAGCTTCGCGGACCTGAACGAGATCCACCAGGCCATCCAGGCCATCAAGGACGTCTGCGGACTGCCCGTGGTGGCCCAGATGACGCCCAACGACGAAGGCCAGACCCTCTACGGCACGGAGCCGGAGTGGTACATCACCAAGCTTGCCGAGTGGGGCGCCGATCTGGTGGGCGTCAATGGCGGCAGCGGTCCGGCCCCCCTCCTGGACCTGCTCAAACGGTTCCGTACGGTCACCACCTGCCCGCTGATCCTCCAGCCCAGCGCCGGCCTGCCCCGCATGGTGGACGGGCGGCTCCTGTACATGGCCAGCCCCGAGTACCTGGGCGAATTCGCCCGGCAGGCCTTCCAGCTCGGCGCCCGGGCCGTGGGCGGCTGCGCGGGCACCACCCCCGGCCACACCCGGTCCATGCGGGGCGCCCTGCGCCAGGAGCGGGCCTTCGTGGAGGGCGGCGCCGAGCGCGTGCAGACCGAGACACCCCACTATGCCGTGCCCAAGGCCGAGCGCAGCGCCTTCAGCCGGAAGATCGCCGAGGGCGGCTTCGTGACCACCGTGGAGCTGGTGCCCCCCAAGGGGGTGAGCGCCGACAAGCTGGTGGAGAAGGCCGCCTACTGCCGGAACCTTGGCGTGGACGCCATCAACGTCCCCGACGGACCCCGGGCCATGGCCCGCATGTCGGCCCTGGCCACGGCGGTGATCATCCAGCAGCGGGTGGGCATGGAAGCCCTCATGCACTTCGCCTGCCGCGACCGGAACCTCCTGGGGATCCAGAGCGACCTCCTGGGGGCCGCGGGGCTGGGCGTCCAGAACGTCCTGGCCATCACGGGCGATCCGCCCAAGCTGGGGCCCTACCCCAACGCCACCGCCGTGTTCGACGTGGACGCCATCGGTCTGGTGAACATCCTGCGCTCCCTCAATTCAGGGCTGGACCTGGGCGGCAGCCCCATCGGCGTTCCCACGCGGTTCAGCATCGGCGTGGGGGCCAACCCCGTGGCGGTGGACCATGAGCGCGAGGAGTCCCGCTTCCGGTACAAGGTGGACGCGGGGGCGGAGTGGGCCATCACCCAGCCGGTCTTCGACGCGGACGCCCTGTTCCGGTTCCTGGAATTCGCCGAGCCCCTGGGCATCCCCGTCATCGCCGGCATCTGGCCCCTCAAGAGCCTGCGCAACGCCGAGTTCATGGCCAACGAGGTACCGGGGGTGACCCTGCCCCCGGCCCTGCTCAAGCGCATGGCCCGGTGGCAGACCGCCGAGGACCAGCTCAAGGAGGGCCTGGACATCGCCCGGGAGATCATCACCCGGATCCGCCCCTCCGTGCGGGGCCTCCAGCTGTCGGCCCCCCTGGGGCAGGTGGAGCTGCTCGACACCCTCCTGGAGGCCGGACATGCCTGAGCTGGTGAGGGTGCGCTTCCTGCCCGACAACCTCCTGGTGGAGGCGCCCAAGGGCACCTCCCTCCAGGCCATCGTGGACCACGCGGGGGCCGACATCACCTTCGGCTGCCGGGGGGGCTCCTGCGGCACCTGCCGGGTGCGCATCCTGCGGGGCCTGGAGAACTGCTCGCCCATGGGGGGCGAGGAGCGCGACTTCCTCCGGGGCATGGAGGCCGACGCCGATCAGCGCCTTGCCTGCCAGATCCGTCTGCTGGGGGACGTGGACGTGGAATACCTGGGGGTGGGCCTGTGACCTCGCTTTCCTCCCTCCTCCTGGAACGGGTGCTGCTCCTGGACGGCGGCATGGGCACCCAGATCATGGCCCGCAAGCCCACGGTCGACGACTTCGGCGGCACCGCGCTGGAAGGGTGCATGGAGATCCTCTGCGAGCGCCGCCCCGACTGGATCCGGGACATCCACGCCGCCTACCTGGACGCGGGCGCCGACGCCGTGGAGACCAACACCTTCGGCGCCAACGAGGTGGTCTTCGGGGAGTTCGGCATCCCCGAGCGGGCCACGGAGCTCAACGCCATCGCCGCCCGGGTCGCCAGGGAGGTGGCGCTTTCCTACGACCGCCGCCGGTACGTGGTGGGCTCGGTGGGGCCCGGCACCAAGCTGGTCACCCTGGGCCACATCGGGTATGCCGACCTCTACAGGAGTTACCTGGCCCAGATGCGGGGCCTCCTGGAGGGCGGCGTGGACGCCATCCTCATCGAGACCTCCCAGGACCTGGGCCAGATCAAGGCCGCGGTCCGCGCCGCCAAGACCGCCATGGCCGAGCGCAGGCAGGCATGCCCCCTATGGGTCCAGGCCACGGTGGAGACCACCGGCACCCTGCTCCTGGGCACGGAGATCCAGGCCGTGCTCACCACCGTGGAGATGCTGGGCATCGACGTGCTGGGCCTGAACTGCGGCACCGGCCCCGACGAGATGCACGCCCCGCTCCAGACCCTGGCGGAGCAGTCGCCCTTCAGCATCAGCTGCCTGCCCAACGCCGGCCTTCCCGTGAACCGGGACGGGGCCCTGGTCTACCCCCTGGACCCCGCCGCCTTCGCCGCCAAGGTCTCCCACCTGGCCAAGGAGTTCGGCCTGAACATCGTGGGCGGGTGCTGCGGCACCACCCCCGACCACATCCGCGCCCTGCGCGGCGCCCTGGGCGGCTCGGGCGTCACCCACCGCGTGGCCGCCCTGGAGCGGTCCGTGTCCAGCCTGTACCAGAGCGTCCCCCTGCACCAGGTGCCCGCGCCACTGATCGTGGGGGAGAGGACCAACGCGAACGGCTCCAAGAAGTTCCGGGACATGCTCGCCGCCGAGGACTTCGACGGCCTCGTGGATCTGGCCCGGGACCAGCAGAGGGAGGGCGCGCACATGCTGGACGTGTGCGTGGCCTACGTTGGCCGGGACGAGGTGCGGGACATGGAGACCTTCCTGCGCAAGGCCGTGCCCCAAGTGCTCCTGCCCCTGATGATCGACTCCACGGAGGTGCCGGTCATCGAGAAGGCCCTCCAGACGGCCCCGGGCAAGTGCGTGGTCAACTCCATCAACTTCGAGGACGGGGAGGAGCGGGCCCGCAAGGTCCTGGACCTCTGCCGCGCCTACGGCGCCGCCGTGGTGGGCCTCACCATCGACGAGCAGGGCATGGCCCGCACGGCCCAGGCCAAGGCCGCCGTGGCGGCCCGTCTCCACGCGCTGGTGGTGGGTGAGTACGGCCTGGATCCCTCCGACCTGATCATCGACCCCCTCACGTTCACCCTGGGCAGCGGCGACGAGGGGTTCCGCGGCTCGGCCGTGGAGACCCTGGAGGCCATCCGGCTCATCAAGGCCGCCCACCCCGGCGTCCTCACCATGCTGGGCGTGAGCAACGTGAGCTTCGGCCTGGCCCCTCCGGCCCGGCACGTGCTCAACGCCCTGATGCTCTACCACGGCGTCAAGGCTGGGCTGGACCTGGCCATCTTCAACTCGGCCAAGGTCATTCCCGTGGCCACCATCCCCGCCGACCAGCGGGCCGCGGGCGAGGACCTGCTCTTCGACCGGCGCCGGGAGGGCTACGACCCGCTCAAGGTCCTCATGGCCCTGTTCGGGGACGGCCGCAAGGCCCCCGAGGCCGGACCCGCCGGCCTGGACCTCACCGTGGAGGAACGCCTCTCCCGGTGCATCCTCGGCGGCGAGAAGCGCCAGATCCTCGCGGAGGTGGACGAGGCCCTCACCACCATCCCGCCCCTGGAGATCATCAACCGGATCCTCCTGGGCGCCATGCGCGTGGTGGGCGAGCGCTTCGGGGCGGGCGAGATGCAGCTGCCCTTCGTGCTGGAGAGCGCCGAGGCCATGAAGGCCGCCGTGAAGCGCATCGAGCCCCACATCCCCAAGGAGTCCTCCGTCACCAAGGGCAAGGTCATCCTGGCCACGGTCAAGGGCGACGTGCACGACATCGGCAAGAACATCGTGTCGGTGGTCCTGCAGTGCAACAACTTCGAAGTGGTGAACATGGGCGTGATGGTGCCCTGCGCCCAGATCCTGGAGAAGGCCAAGGAAGAGAATGCCGACATCGTCGGCCTGTCCGGTCTGATCACGCCCAGCCTGGAAGAGATGGCCTACGTCGCCTCGGAAATGCAGCGCGACGAGTATTTCCGCAGCCGCAAGGTGCCGCTGATGATCGGCGGCGCCACCACCAGCCGCGNNCGCCGACGCCATCGGCCTGTCGGGGCTCCTGGTGAAGTCCACCACGATCATGCGCGACAACCTGGCCTACATGGCCGAGAAGGGCCTGAACATCCCGGTCATCCTCGGCGGGGCCGCCCTCACCCGGGATTTCGTCGCCGAGCAGTGCCAGAGCGTCTACTACGGTCCCGTGCTCTACGCCGAGGACGCCTTCGAGGGGCTGCGCCACATGGACGCCCTCACGGGCGGGTCCGCGGGGGGGCCGCCCCCGGCCCCCGCCCCGGGCACCCCAGCCATCACCGTCCTCCACCGGGGCGCCACCCAGGTGGAGCTCACCCCGGAGGGCCAGAGCCCCTGGGTCAAGCGGGGCCTGGCCGTGC
>DBME01000009.1:10068-12238 GCA_002298155.1 Holophagaceae bacterium UBA706
TCTTCGGGTTCCTGGACACCTTCGTGGTCATCCGCAACCGGTGGTCCTTCACCCAGGGCAAGCTCACCGACGAGGCCTTCGAGGCCGTCCTGCGGGAGAAGGCCGAGCCGATCCTCGCCGCCTGGAAGGCCCGGATCCTGGAGGAGGGCCTCCTAGGACCCCGGGCCCTCTACGGGTATTTCCCGGTGCAGGCCCGGGGCGACCGCCTGGAGGTCTTCGCCCCGGACCGGTCCCGGGTGGTGGCCTCCCTGGACCTCCCCCGGCAGGACAACGGCCGGCGCCTGTGCATCAGCGACTTCTTCGAGCCGGCCTCCTCGGGGCGCTTCGACGTCCTGCCGGTGCAGCTGGTGACCCTGGGAAGGAAAGCGGCGGACCTGGCGGCCAAACTTTACCGCACGGACCGTTACGCCGATTATTTTCTCTTCCACGGCTTGGCGACCGAACTAACGGAGGCCTATGCCGAACTCCTGCACGCCCGCATACGCCGGGAGCTGGGCATCCATGGCCGGGACGCCACCCAGCTGCGGCAGCTTTTCAGCCAGGGCTACCAGGGTTCCCGCTACTCCTTCGGCTACCCGGCCTGCCCGGAGCTGGAAGGGAACGCGGCGATTCTGGAACTTCTGGGAGGAAAGGATATAGGTGTAACCATCTCGGACCAGTTCCAGATGGATCCCGAGTACTCCACCTCGGCCCTGGTCGCATGGCATCCCCAGGCCCGCTACTTCTCGGTGTGAATCCTGGACCGCCCGGGAAACCCGCCCCGGCCTACTTCTGTTTCATTAACCATTCAACAAGACGGTCATGAAAACGAGCGGGGTCATCCAGATCCTTCAGGCCCAGCCGGGGGGGCAGGGAAATTTGCGACCGCTCCACTTTCCCCGTCGCGGGGATGCAAGTGCATGATTCCACACTCTTTTTAATGCCGATGTCGAGCCCCGGGGCCGAATTCATACCCGCCTCCCGTACTTCAATTTCGCATTTCACAAGATAGGCCTCTGGCAATCTGGTGCCATGGCTCGAATTCTTCAAACCCAGGTCGCCCCCCTCTACCCCCCCTCGGGACCGGTGCGCATCATGCTGTTCGGAGAGGCACCTGGCCCCCGGGGAGCGGATCAGAGCGGGATCCCCTTCTGGGGTGACCGGGCCGGCACCCCGGTCTACCGGGCCCTGGAGGCCGCCGGCCTCGCGACGGTCCCCCCGGAGGCCTACGTCGACTGGGACGGGGCCCGGTTCCGCACCGAGGGCCTGGCGCCGGTGCTCCGCGGGGCGGCCCTGAGCAATGCCTACCCCCGGTGCCCCACCCGCGACTTCCAGACCTTCCGGGCCCCCACGGACCGTGAGCTGCTGGATCCGGACAACCTGGCCAGGCTCGCCGGCGAGCTGCGCGCTGCGGCGGACCGTTGCGACGGGACGCTCCGGGTCATCGCCATGGGCAAACGGGCCCAGTGGGTCTTCACCCGGCTGGAGGGGGTGCCCCCCTTCCGCCTGGAGACCCTCCCGCATCCATCTTCCCAGGGCCTCCTCCAGGCGGCCCCGGGAAAGGGCAAGGGGCTTCGGCTGGAGGACCTCCGCCGCGCCTGGGAAGCCCGGCTCGCAACCCTGCTGGAGGACTGACATGGCCACCACCTATCCGTTATGGCCCCGGGAACATGGCGCCTATGCCCAGCTGGGCGTGGCCATGGCCTGCGGGGTCGCCNNNGCCCAGGCCGTCCTGACCTTGGCCCTGTTCCTGGCCAGCGAGCCCGTCCTGGTCCTCATGGGGCGCCGAGGCGATGCCGCCCGCGACGCCTCCCAGGTGCGGGCCGCCCTGCGCCTCCTCCTGCTGGGCTCCCTCATCATCCTGGCCATCCTGTCCGCCTGGGCCGGTGCCCCCGCCAGCCATCTCCTGGCCCTGCTCCCCCCCGCGGCCCTGGGGGCGGTGCTGTTCATCCTCTTCCTGCTNNGGGGAGGTGGTGGCCGCCTGGACCTTCTCCGCCGCGGCCGGAACGGTGGCCCTGCTGGGGGGCGCCGGCCTGCGCCGGGCCAACCTGCTGGTCCTCCTCCTGGGGGGGATGTTCACCCTGGCCACGGCCATCGTGCACTGGCACATCTACGCCCTCAAGCGCGGGAACACGCGATCCCCCCGGGCCGCGGCGGTGGTCCTGGGCGTCGTCCTCACCGCCGCGGCCTG
>DBME01000410.1 GCA_002298155.1 Holophagaceae bacterium UBA706
CGAATCCTCTCGCCCCGACCACATACAAATAAGGGGAGCGACCATCTTTGGTGCTCCCCTTAGTTCTGTCGGAGAGAGGATTCGGACCTCCGATCGGCGATGGTGCGCAGGTAGGGGAAACAGGCGCCAGCGAACCGAGGTTTCACCTCACCTGGGGGTGGGGGAGACGCTTCGGGCGGCGGTGATCTCATGGAGGATCTTGTCCCAGGTTTTCTCATGCACGGCCTTCCGGGGAAGGACGAGACCCATGGCCACCTTCGCACCGGGGGCACGCTGCACGCCCAGGCTCAGGTGTTCCATGTCCAGGAACTCGTCGCCATCGGCGAGATGATCCTTGGTCTCGGCGGTGGTCACGTGGGCGACCTCGTCATCGGTGAGGAGCTTCAGGACCTTGTCCCGGGTCAGGTAGTCGTTGCGTGTTTCTTTTTCCATGAGGGTCTCCGTGGTGGGCTGCCGCCCAAGGGAAGCAAGCTATGTGCCGCAGGGCTGGATGCCTCGGATCTCCTGCCCATGGACAAGGCCTCGTTCCCACCACTGCCGCTTGAATGGAAAAAGCGCAATCAAGATGACCCCCTCATCCAGTCAGATTGAAGATGGCTTCCCGCCGGACGAAAGGCTGGGTCCCGTCGAGGCGGACTGAATGCCAATCAACGTGGAGGACCACCCATTCATTCCAAGCGGGTGGGGGTCGTTGGGTGAACGATCGGGTGCTCGTAAAGATTAATAATAAAGAATGATATGACTTGGGCCAGATCTTGCTGAAGTGCTTGTCTCCGCAAGGAGCCAGGGCAGGCGCGCCTGCTTCCCGCGCCAGACTTCCACCTATCCATTCCAGCAGGAGTTCTCCCATGCGACCGAAATCCACGTGGCGGGTTTTTGGATTCCTGGCGGGGTTTGCCAGCATCATCCTCGCGCTTTCCTGTGTGGGCGGCGGAGGGCATCACAATTCCGAAGGCGGCATGGAGGTCTTCAACGACGGCAACGTCCCCATGACCCAGCTCTTCGTCACCCGAAGCGTCGATTCGTCGTGGGGCGTGGATCAGCTTGCTCCTTCGACATTGTCTCCGGGGGATTCCCTCACCCTCACCCAACTCAATACGGACTACTACGATGTCAGGGCCCATTTCTCCGACGGCAGTTCCGACGAGGTCTTCGACGTCCTTGTTCTGGATGGGTTCAATGTGCCCTTGAGCATGAGAAACAGCGGGAATGGAACGTTGGATGTATTCAACAATTCCGCGTTCACCCTCAATGGCGTCTATGTCACGCCGTCCTCTTCCAGCACCTGGGGGCCAAACCAGGCCGACCTTCCCATCGCGCCGGGCCAGACCCTTTCCCTGACGGGCATCTCCCCGGCGACCTACGACCTGCGCGTGGTCTTCGCGGGTGGGGCCACCCTGGACTTCAAGGCCGTAGAAGTCAGCTCCGGCGCCGTCACCACCGTCCAAGTGAACTAGGAGTTCCCATGCGATCCCTGCGAACCATCCTACCCGTGCTCCTGGCCGCCCTGGGCCTGCCAGCCCTCGCCCTGCCGCCGGCTCCCGCGACCCACCGGGTCCAGGCCCTCCGCACCGGCGCCGGCGAGCCCCATATCCGTTACACCTCGGTGGGCAGACCCGCCCCCGCCTTGCCCCGCCAAGCCGAACCCACCGTCCGGACCCGTCCCTACCGGCCGGGAGCCGTGGGTGAGGGTGCGGCCAAGAACTGAAAACGCATTGTCCGGCAACCCGGGAGCCCCGGCTCCGATCGCGCAGGAGGCATTGTGAAATGGTCCATGATCCTTGGGATCTTCCTGATCGGCGTGGGCGTCCTCGCCTTGGTGTATCAAGGCATCACCTATACGACCCGGGAGCAGGTCGTCGATATCGGACCGGTGCACATCTCTGCCGAAAAGAAGAAAACCATCCCGATGACGCCGATCATGGGTGCGGCTGCCCTGGTCGCTGGCGCCTTGGTGATCGGTATCGGGAGGAAAGGGGCCGGGTGAAGGTGGGCCGGGGCCCTGTACGGGAGCCTTAGGGATGGTGGTAGCCTTGGTCTCCATGGAGGTCCCGGCCATGGCCACCTTTGAACATCTTTCCATCGACGCGGGTGATCTTCGCGAGGCCTTGAACAGCCACATGGACGAGGCCACGTGGGTCGTCGACCTGGAAACAGGCGAAGTCATCATGGCCCCATACGGCGAATCGCTCGAGGAGGACGGGGACGAACCCTGGGAGGAATCCGAGCGGTACATGGTGGTGACTCCCCTCGAGAGCCATGAGGGGTTCCAGATCATGGAGGACTATGTGGAAACCCTGCCGGAAGGTGAGGGTGCCCGCGCCCTGGAACGCGCCCTCCGCCTTCCACGGCCCTTCCGGTGTTTCAAGGACACCCTGTCCGACTTCCCCGACCTGCGTGAACGCTGGTTCAAATTCCACGACGCGAAAATGCTTGAATACGCCCAGGCATGGCTGGAGGATAACCTCCCCGGAGCCCGACTCCGCCTCTGACCACCTCCCATGACCCGGAGCCCGCGATGTCCATCTTCCGCCACAGCCGGGAGCTTCCCGCCTCCCCCGACGCCGTCTTCGCGGCCATCCAGGACCCGGCGCGCCTGGCCCGCTGGTGGGGGCCGGACGGCTTCACCAACACCTTCCGGACCTTCGAGTTCCGGGAGGGGGGCGCCTGGGTGTTCACCATGCATGGGCCCGACGGCGCCTCCTATCCGAACCAGGCGGAATTCCTGGAGATCGTCCCCGGCGCCCTGGTGCGCCTCAGGCACATGAACCTGCCGCACTTCGAGCTCACCATCACTCTGGAACCCCGGGGGACAGGAACCCTTGTTTCCTGGGAGGGCGACTTCGAGAACGACGAGTTCGCCGAGAAGATGCGCGGCTTCCTGGAAACCGCCAACGAGCAGAACCTGGACCGGCTGGCCCGGGAGGCCTGATTACGGCTTGGGGAACACGCGCTCCTTGCACTTCGGGCAGATCCCGTGGCTGAATTCTGCCTCGGAATGGTCGTGGATGTAGCGCTCAAGCTGCCACCATGCGCCTTCCTCGTCCCGGATCTCCTTGCAGTAGCCACAGATGGGGATGAGGCCGCGAAGGGTCTTGACCTCGGCGAGGCTGGTCTCCAGGTCGAGGGTGCGGTCCTGCACCAGGGCTTCGAGATCCTCCTGGTGGGCCTGGAGGCGGTCCGCCATGCGGTTGAACTCCTGGGCCAGCCGGCCACGCTCGTCGGTGACCAGCACCGGCTCCCGGGCCTGGCTGTCCCCGGCGCCGAAGCGCCCGATGGTGCGGGAAAGGGTGCGGATGGGCCGCAGCAGGGACCAGGCCAGGCCGTAGGCGAGGGCGAAGACCGCCAGGGCGATGGCGGCGCCCGCCAGCAGCGTGTTGACCAGGACCTTGGTCATGGGTGCGTTCAGCGTGCTCTGGGGAATCGCCACGGCGACGGTCCACGGCCGTTCCGTCAGGGGGGTGAGGGTACCCCACTTGGACTGGCCGCCCAGGCGGTACGGCAAGGTCACCGGCTTCGCGCCGGCACGGAGGGTGCGGAAGGCGTCCATGAGCTCGGGGGAGGCTTCGACCGGGTCGATGGACTGGGCCAGGAACTGCTTGTTCCGCTTGAGCTCAGCCTGGACATCGGGGGAGAGGGGCAGGATGGTGTGGTACTGGAGCCCGGGTTCGCTGTGGGTCAGGATGATGCCGCGTTCGTTGAAGACGGACGCGGACAGCCCCTTGGCGCTGATGGTCCGCACCGCCTCCTCCACGTCCTCCACGCGGAACTCGGTCACCAGGACCCCGGCGATCTGCCCGCGGATCCAGATGGGTGAGGCGTTGAATATCCGCGGCGATTTGGTCACCGTTCCGATGATCCAGTCCGAGCTGGCCATGCGGCCCGTCATGGCCTCCTGGAAGTAGGCCCGGAAGCTGAAGTCCCGCCCCGTGAAGGCGCGGTTCGAGGACGCGAGGCAGATGCCCGCCGGCGACATGATGAACACCGCCGACAGCTGCCGGGGATGGTCCACCTGGAGGTCCAGCCAGCGCAGGATGTCCTCCTGCCGGGTGGGCCCGCCCTTGGCCGGATCCAGGTAGTCCTGGACGTTGCGCGCCGTGGCCAGGTGGAAGGCCAGCCCCTTGCCGTTGGCCAGGGAGTGGTCGATCTGGGCGCCAAGCTCCTCGCAGAGGGTCTGGAGGTGGTCAAGTTCGTGCTGCACCGCGCTCCCGCGCGCCCAGTCGTAGGCGCACCAGCCCATGGCGCCCACCGACGCGAGCACGGCGACCGCGAAGGCGGCGCCAAGCTTGAAGGAGAGGGATCCCCTGGCGTTTTCCAATAGACGTCTGATCATTGTCGGTGATTATGCCAGTTTCCGGGCGATCCGACCCCCTGGACTTCCGGGGGGGAATTGGCTGGACCCCGGACCTGACCGGACCGACAATCGTCGCCATGGAACCCCAGGCCGGCCTTCCCGAAGGTTCAGGATCCGGTGCCCTCGAGGCGCTGCTGGAGTCCCTGGATTCCTGGACGGCGCTGGTGGACGCCGACGGCAGGATCGCCACGGTCAACAGCGCCTGGCGTGGCTATAAGGGCGCCAATCCCTTCGTGGCCGGCCTGGCGCCTGGGGACGACTACGGCGCGGTGGCGCAACGGCTGGCGGCCTCGCCCGACGGCAACCTGTCCATCGTGGCCTTGGGCCTGACGGCGGTGCTCAGGGGCAAGGTGCCCCGCCTTCGCCTGGAATTCCCGTTCAAGCAGGAGACCACGTCCTGGTTCGGCGTCGTGGCGCGGCGCAAGGACGACCGGGTCGTGCTCCATCACGTGGACCTCACCGAGCGCATGAAGGTCATGCAGCGCCTCCACAAGGCCGAGAGCCTCTTCAAGGCCACCAGCGAGTACGCCACCGACCTCATCTCCGTCCTGGACACCGAAGGGAAGGTCGTCTTCTCCAGCCACTCCCACCACAAGGTGCTGGGATTCCCGGAACCGGAGTGGCGCGCCATCCAGCTGGAGGATCTGATCCACCCCTCGGATCGGGCCGACTACCGCCGGGTGATCCTGGACGCCTTCCGGTCCGGCCTCAGCCCCTTCTTCGAGTACCGGCTCCGGGACCGCCAGGGGGGGTGGCACTGCTTCGAAGGGCGCGCGGCCATGATCGAGACGTCCTCGGCGAGCCAGGAGACCGTGCTTCTCATCTCCCGGGACGTGTCCGGGCGCAAGCAGGCGGAACTGGAGCGGGACACCCTGGAGGTCCAGCTGCGGCAGGCCCAGAAGCTGGAGGCCGTGGGTCAGCTGGCGGCGGGCATCCCCCTCAGGATCCGGGACCAGGTGTTTTTGCCCTTCTTCACCACCAAGGCCGTGGGCAAGGGCACGGGGCAGGGCCTTGCCATCGTCCATTCCGTGGTGGTCAAGCACGGAGGGACGGTGGCCTTCGAGACCGAGGAGGGGAAGGGCACGGTCTTCACCGTGCGCCTGCCCATCGCGGGTCCCCCCTCAGCCGAGGACTAGGAAGGGCTCCTTCAGGCCCACGAGGCTGGCGAAGTTCTTCAGGCGCTCCAGGTGGCTCTGGCCCACCCGGGTGAGGGCGGGGTAGACCAGCATCCCTTCCCGGGTCTCCACGCCCTCCACGAGGATCTGGCCCGGCTGGAGGGTGTCGTGGGTGGCCAGGTGCGGCAGGTCGGGGTTCTCCTCCACGGCGCGGTCGGGCTGGTCCAGGGCGTGCGTGAGGGCGTCCAGGACGCGGGGGTCGTAGCAGATGCGCTGCTGGCCCATGGCGTCCAGGGCGGCGGGACTCGACCCCTTGCGCTCCAGGAGGTCAAGGTAGTCGGAGGCCACCTTGAGGATCCGCGCCGCCAGGGGGATCTCCTCCTCCCGCAGATGGGCGTGGGGGAAGCCCGAGCCGTCGAAGTTCTTGTGCATGAAGAGGATGGCCGAGGCCACCTCGTCCATGCGGGGGATGTGGCGGATGAGGCCCGAGCTGATCTCGGGCAGGCGGGTCAAGGTCTCCTGCTCCGGGTCGGTGAGGTGCTCGCCCTTGCGCAGGCGCGCCATGACATCGGGGGGGATCGTCAGGGCGCCGATCTGGGAGAGGGTGGACGCCACCCCCACCACCCAGGGGGATTCCAGCCCCAGGACCCGGGCGATCTTCTGGGACAGCGGGGCCAGGGCCTGGGCGCGGGAGAAGGCCGTGGTGTCCGCGATGGCCAGGAGCTCCACCAGGAGATCGAGGGTCCCCTTGAGGGTGCCCTCCACGAGCTCCTTCTCCGCGGTGACGAGCTGGTACTGCTTGATGCCCGCCTCCAGGGAGAGGGCCAGGACATCGGGCTCGCAGGGCTTGGTGAGGAATCGGAAGATGTTCCCCTGGTTCACGGCCTGGATGGCGGTCTCCTGGTCGGCGTTGCCCGTGAGCATGATGCGCACGGTGTCCGGGGCGATGGCGCGGGCCTCGGAGAGGAGCTGGATGCCGTCCATGCCGGGCATGCGCATGTCCGAGAGGATCACGGCGTAGGGTTCCGGCCCCCGGATGAGGGCCAGGGCCTCCTCGCCGCCCTGGGCGGTGTCGAAGCGGAACCGCTTGCGCAGGACGCGGGTGTAGGCCGACAGGATGTTGGGGTCGTCGTCGACGAGGAGGACCTTGCTGTTCACGCTCCCTCCCGGGAAAGAAGTTGTCGCCATGCGGGAAGCCGTTGCGGGAAACCCGCCCCGGCGAGGTGGCCCTCGTCCGACCCGCCCGAGGCCACGTGCACCGCCACCAGGGCCAGGGAGGCCCCGTCGGAAGCGCGGCCGGGTTCGCGGTGGTGCCCCACGATGTCGAGCAGCGGGGCCGGAAGGCCCGCCAGGTTGAGGAAGTGCCGCGAGAGGGCGGGCAGGTCCAGGCCTTCCGTGGACCGCCCCGGCAGGGCCGATGCCAGGATGAGCGGGCCCGCCGCCGTCAGG
>DBME01000258.1:0-141 GCA_002298155.1 Holophagaceae bacterium UBA706
AGGCGGAGGCGGCGGCGCATCGGCCGGATCCGTGAGGTCCACACCCACGGTCTTGATGATCTTCTTACCGGCTTCCGTGCGGGTCGCCAGGAGGTAACCGAAGGCACCGAAGGCGCAGTAGGAGACGATCGTCAGCGGGAT
>DBME01000258.1:182-4439 GCA_002298155.1 Holophagaceae bacterium UBA706
GAGGGACTGACCGTTAGGGGGGGGGTTGGTCTTGGGGTCTTGGCTCATGCGACTCCCGGAAAAAGGGCTGGTAAGAGGAAAAAAATGGAGCCGGCTCTGCTCTTTCAACAGAAACGGCTCGGAACCAAAAGGTCAAAGGATCTGGGGCGTGCCCAGCGGTTAAGATTACAAGTTGTCCGCCCGGCGTCAAGTGGCGAAATCCGCATTGCTAAAGGATTTAGCCCCTTTGCCCTACTTTTTCCATCGTCGTGACACGGAGCCCTTTCCTGGGCGATTTCCGTGATAATCACGTGACAGTTCCCAGAGGTTTGTCACAGCCATGTCATGCGCCTTTTCCCGATTTATTTCAGACTCATCAAATGGCCTCGCACGGGCGGGTCATTTCGAAACCTCCCGCGGCACGGTCCTCACCCCCGCCTTCATGCCCGTGGGCACCCAGGGCACCGTCAAGGGCGTCACGCCCGCGCAGCTGCTGGAGATCGGCCCCCAGGTGATCCTGGGCAACACCTATCACCTGGGCCTGAGGCCCGGGGACGACCTGGTGGCCAAGATGGGCGGCCTGCATGAGTTCATGGGCTGGCACGGCCCCATCCTCACGGATTCAGGGGGCTTCCAGGTGTTCTCCCTGGCCTCGCTGCGCAAGATCAAGGAGGAGGGCGTCTCCTTCCAGAGCCACATCGACGGCTCCCCCCGCTTCCTGTCCCCGGAGCGGAGCATGGAGATCCAGCGGAACCTGGGCTCGGACATCGTCATGGCCCTGGACGAATGCCCTCCGGGCCGCATGGAGCGGGGCCCCCTGGAGCTGTCCATGGCCCGCACCATCCGGTGGCTCAAGCGCTGCCGCGACTACCCCCTGGGCGAACGCCAGGGCCTGTTCGCCATCAACCAGGGCGGCGTCCACCTGGACCTGCGCACCCGCCACCTGGAGGAGATCCTGGAGATCGACCAGGCCACGCCCTTCCAGGGGTTCGCCGTGGGCGGCCTCAGCGTGGGCGAGGCCAAGGAGGAGATGAACGAGCTCCTGGCGGCCTTCGTGCGGCTCCTGCCCGCGGACCGCCCCCGCTACCTCATGNNCGAGCACGGCGTGGACCTCTTCGACTGCGTCCTGCCCACCCGCGAGGCGCGCCACGGCACGCTCCTCACGTCCCGGGGCCGTGTGAAGATCAAGAACGCCCGGCACCGGGAGTCCTCCCAGCCCCTGGACCCCGAGTGTAATTGCTACACTTGCAGGACTTTTACCCGGGCCTATCTGCACCACCTTTTCCGGGCGGGCGAGATGCTGGCATCAACGCTCAACAGTATCCATAACCTGAGCTACACTGTTGGGCTCACCCGAGCTGCGCGGCAGGCACTCCTGGAGGACCGGTTCCCGGAATTCGCCCACCGCACCAGGACCCATTGGAATTCCGAGGAGCCTTGAATGAATTTCGCCTTTCTCGCTGACGCTCAACAGGGTTCGCCCTTCGCGCCGGTCATCCTCTTCGGAGGCATGGCCCTGCTCTTCTACTTCCTGCTCATCCGCCCCCAGAGCAAGGCCCGCAAGCAGATGGAGGAGCGCCTCTCCAAGCTCAAGGCCGGCGACGAGGTCCTCCTCACGTCGGGCATCTACGCCACCATCGACCGGGTCGAGGACAAGAACATCTACCTCAAGCTGGGCAGCTCCATCGTCAAGGCCCGCCGCAACGCGGTGGCCGCCCTTGCCACGGAACCCGCTCCGGAACAGAACTGATTCCAGACCGTTACCTTGACGAGGGCGGGAATCCTCCCGCCCTCCCTACCGTTGGAGCCCTTTCGTGACCAAGCGGAGCCTCTGGCGCCTGATCTTCACCACCCTGATCTGTGCGGCCTGCGCGTATTTCTTCGTCCCCACCAGCAAGATCCGCCTAGGTCTCGACCTCAAGGGCGGCGTCCACTTCGAATTGGAAGTCCAGGGCAACGAAGCCCTCGAAGCCGATCTGCGGGATACCCGTGACAAGCTTCTGGACCGCCTCCATGAGAAAGGCTTCCCCGATGTCACGGCCCGGGTGGATGGGATGGCGCTGAAGGTCGACGGCATTCCCGCCGAGCGCCAGGCCGAGGCCCAGAAGATCATCGCCACCTTCGGCGGCTATGACCTGGCCTTCACCGGCGACTCCGTGAACCTCACCCAGAAGGGCACCTACCAGAGAAGCCTCAAGGACGACGCCAACAAGCGCGCCCTCCAGATCATCGAGAACCGCATCAACCAGTTCGGCGTGGCCGAGCCCGAGATCACCGCCACCGGCGCCGAAGGCAACCGCATCGTGGTGGAACTCCCCGGCGTGGGCGATGCCGAACGCGAACGCATCAAGGGTCTGCTCACCACCCCCGGCCGCCTCGAGCAGCGCCTGTTGGCCAAGCAGGACACCACCCAGGGTAGGGGCTGGCCCACCCGCGAAGTGGCCCTCTCCCACTTCGGTGGCCAGCTGCCTCCCGGCACCGAGCTGCTCCCCCTGCCTCTGAGCGAGCGCGACGCGCGCCGCGAGGGCAAGGAGTTCAAGGCGCCCCAGCAGGGCCAGCCTGAGCAGATCCGCTCCTGGGTCCTGGTGGAGGAAAAGGTCTACGTTGATGGCGCGGACATCACCAAGGCCGACCCCAGGGTTAACGACCAGACCGACCAGTACGAGATCAACTACGTCCTCAACCACAAGGGCGCGGACGCCTTCTACGCCCTGTCCGGCGTGGCTTCCGAGGAGAACCGCCAGATCGCCGTCGTCCTCGACCGCAAGATCGTCAGCGTCCTCTGGTGCAAGGAGAAGATTCCCGGCGGCTCCGTGCGCGTCACCGGCCAGTTCTCCAAGGAGGAGGCCGAGGACTTCGCCCTCAAGCTCAAGAGCGGCGCCATGCGCGCCAGCATGAAGTTCCTCGAGGAGCGGGCCATGGGTCCGAGCCTGGGCGCCGACTCCATCCACTCGGGCGTGCGGGGCGCCCTCATCGGGTTCCTGACGATCATCGTCTTCATGGTCCTCTACTACAAATGGTCGGGGGTCAACGCCATCGTGGCGCTCTCGGTGAACCTGGTCGTGATGCTGGGCCTCATGGGCTCCTTCCACGCGGTCATCACCCTCCCCGGCATCGCCGGCTTCGCCCTGACCATCGGCATGGCGGTTGACGCCAACATCCTCATATTCGAGAGAATCCGGGAGGAGCTGGGCAACGGCAAATCAGTCGCTGGCGCCATCCAGACCGGCTTCGACCGGGTGTTCTGGACGATCGTGGACAGCCACGTGACCCAGCTGGTGGCGGCCATCCTCCTGTTCATCTTCGGGACGGGACCGGTCAAGGGCTTCGCCGTGACCCTCACGGTGGGCGTGACGGCCTCCCTGTTCACCAGCATCTACATCAGCCGGTTCATCTACGACTGGATCCTGGAACGCCATCCCGGCACCAAGAACCTCTCCATCTAACAGGCCAGCCCGATGAAAATCTTCGAAAAGCTCCCCCACATTCCCTTCATGAAGTACGCCGGGTACGCCCTGGCCATCTCCTGGGGCATCATCGTCGCCTGCCTTCTGTGGATCCACCCCTGGAAGGGTGCGGACGCCCACGTGAAGCTGGGCATGCAGTTCACCGGCGGCATCGACATGATGGTGGCCTTCAAGGGCAACGTCCCGCAGGATGAGCTCCGCAACGCCCTCTACCAGGGCGGGGTGCAGGGCGCCGCGGTCGTGG
This sequence comes from Holophagaceae bacterium UBA706, assembly GCA_002298155.1. Lineage (GTDB taxonomy): Bacteria > Acidobacteriota > Holophagae > Holophagales > Holophagaceae > Mesoterricola. The sequence continues at coordinate 3,873 of DBME01000258.1, forward strand.
CCTACGAGGACAAGCCCGGCATCACGATGTTCTCCATCAAGGTCAAGGCCCGCAAGGGCCAGGACGAGAAGGACTCCAGCGCCCAGATCAAGCAGATCACGGATGCCCTCAGGCACCTGGACGCCAAGAGCGCCAGCGACCACCGCCTCGACCTGAACACCGAGAGCGTGGGCGCCATCCTCGATTCCTGGACCAAGACGAACCCCCTGGGCCTCCAGGGCGACGAGACGGCCCTTCGCCTGGCCTACGAGCCCTGGGTGAACAAGGTCATCAGGGCCCGCGAGCAGGCCAGCCCCATGTCCGACTACAACCAGCTGCCCAAGGACCTCCCTTCCGTCCTGCGCGCCAGCCTGGAGAAGGACTACCGCCTGGGCAACCTCACCATCCTGAAGAACGAGAGCTTCTCGCCCTCCATCTCCGGTGAATGGACCATCAAGACCCTGAGCGCCGTGGGCTGGGCCCTGATCGCGATCCTGGTCTACGTGCTCTTCCGGTTCACCCTGAGCTTCTCGGTGGGCGGCATCGTGGCCCTCATCCACGACGTCCTCATGGCCCTGGGGCTCTTCG
>DBME01000258.1:4499-4785 GCA_002298155.1 Holophagaceae bacterium UBA706
GACACCATCGTGGTGTTCGACCGGATCCGCGAGAACAGCCACAAGCCCGAATACCGGCGCGTGGACATCTCCAAGCTCATCGACGACTCCATCAACCAGACCCTGAGCCGGACCATCCTCACCTCCCTGTCCGTGCTCTTCGTGGCCCTGTGCCTCTTCGTGTGGGGCGGCCACGCCCTGCGCGACCTGGCCTTCCCCCTGGTCGTGGGCGTCATTACGGGCACCTACAGCTCGATCTTCATCGCCTCCCCGGTGGTGGTCTACCTGGACCACACCTTCGGCGGCA
>DBME01000199.1 GCA_002298155.1 Holophagaceae bacterium UBA706
CGTTGTCGGGAAGCTGTTTGCCGCACTGGTTGCAGAAGGCCATGGTGGTCTCGCGGTGAAGGGCGCCGGAACGCCGTGAAGGTTCGTGGGGTTGGTTGTAGCTTCACCGTCCCCCAGGGCCCCGTCAACCCCGGGGGGTGGGCGGCTCCGGCGTGGATATGGGACGGACCGTCCCGCAAGTGGGACGCCCGGGGGGAGGCGCTCCGATGGGATTTCCCGTCAAGTCGTTACATTCGTGTCTTTATCGTTGTGGCATGGCTCTGGCTATTCTCCCGGCGGACCCTCCGGAGCCCCCATGGATTTCCCCCGCGCCACCCAGCCTCGCCGCAAAAAGGCCCTCCTCATCGGCGGCGGCATCCTGGCCATCGCGGCGATCACCTTCGGCCTGGGGCGCCTCAAGCCCGCGGTGCCTTCGGTGGAGCGGCAGAACCTCCTGGTGGACGCCGTGCGGCGAGGGCCCATGGTCTTCCAGGTGCGGGGCACCGGCACGCTCCAGCCCGTGGACGTGCGGTGGATCTCCACCAATTCCGATTCCCGCGTGGAGAAGATCCTCGTCTACCCCGGCACCCCTGTGAAGGCCGACACGGTCATCCTCGAACTCTCCAGCCCCGAACTGGTGCAGGCAGCCCTGGACGCCGAGTGGCAGAACAAGGCTGCCGAAGGCGAGCTTGCCAGCGCCAAGGCCCGCGTCCAGGAAGCCATCCTGGACAAGCGCTCCGCCCTGGCCACGGTCAAGGCCAGCCACGCCAGCGCCCGCCTTGACCTCGAGGCCCAGGAAGTGCTCGCCAAGGAAGGCCTCGTGGCCCGCCAGGTGCTCATGCAGAGCCGGGGCAAGGCCGAGGAGCTCACCACCCGCTACCAGATCGAGCAGGACCGCCTGAAGCTGGCCGAGGAGACCCTGGCCGCCCAGCTTGCCTCAAGCCGCGCCAAGGTGGAGCAGACCCGGGNNATCTCAAGCAGGCCCAGGTGGCGGCCCTCCACGTGCGCGCGGGCCTGGACGGCGTGCTCCAGCTCGTGCCCGTGCAGGTGGGCCAGCGCCTGGCGCCGGGGACCACCCTGGCCAAGGTGGCCGAGCCCAGCCGCCTCAAGGCCGAGCTGCGCATCAGCGAGACCCAGGCCAAGGACATCCAGATCGGCCAGCCCGTCGCCATCGACACCCGCAACGGGGTCGTCCAAGGCCGCGTCATCCGCATCGACCCCGCCGTGGTCAACGGCACGGTGACCGTGGACGCGGGCATCGAGGGCACCCTGCCCAAGGGCGCGCGGCCCGACCTGAGCGTGGAAGGCATCATCGAGCTGGACCGCGCCGCCGATGGCCTCTTCGTGGGACGGCCCGTGCAGAGCCAGGCCTACGGCACCCTCTCCCTCTACCGCCTCAGCCCCGACGGCAGCGAAGCCCAGCGGGTCAAGGTGCACCTGGGGCGGGGCTCCGTCTCCACCATCGAGATCCTCGAGGGTCTCAACCCCGGCGACCAGGTGATCCTCTCGGACACCAGCGCCTGGGATTCCTCCGACCGCATCCGCATCAAATAGCCGCACCCGGAACCCGACCCATGGCCACCTTCCTCAACGACCTGCGCTTCGCCCTGCGGCTCCTGGCCAAGGCCCCGGGCTTCGCGGCCGCCGCCATCCTCTCGCTGGGGCTGGGCATCGGCGCCAACATCACCGTCTACACCTGGACCAGCCACCTGCTGCGCGAGCCCCTTCCGGGGGTGGCCCGGTCCGGGGACCTGGTGGTGCTGGCCAACAGCGACTCCGGCAGCCCCGCCTTCGACATGTCCCACGCCGACTTCCTGGACATCGCCCGGGAGACGCGGACCCTGTCGGCGGTGTCCGCCAGCCGCTGGTCGACCCTCAACCTGGGCGAGGAGGGCTCCGCGCAGCGCCTCTACGGCCAGATGGTCAGCGGCGGGTTCTTCCGCGTCCTGGGCCTCGACCCGGCCCTGGGCCGGCTCCTGACCGACGAGGACGACCGTGACGGCGCCCCCCAGACGGTGGTGGTGAGCTACGGGTTCTGGCAGCGCAAGTTCGGCGGACAGCCCGGCATCCTCGGCCGCTCCCTGCGCATCAACGGCACCCCCCGCACCATCGTGGGCGTGGCCCCCCGGAACTTCGGCGGCACCATCGGCGGGCTGGCCTTCGACGTGTGGCTGCCCTTGCGGCCCCACCTGCTGTCCATGGACGGCGGGGAGGTGCTCACGAACCGGCGGAACCGCTGCTTCTTCGTCATGGCGCGCCCCCGCCCGGGGATGGGCCTGGCCCAGGTGCAGGCCGAGGCCGCCGCGCTGGGGCAGGAGCTCGAACGCCGCTATCCGGCGGACAACAACGGCATGAAGGTCAAGGTCCTGCCCATCAGCCGCTCCTCCCAGGGCGTGCAGAGCCTCGCCGCCCAGCCCCTGGTGGTCCTCACCATCGCCGTGGCCCTGGTCCTCCTCATCGCCTGCGCCAACGTGGCGAACCTCATCCTGGCCCGCGCCGCGGGGCGGGAGCGGGAACTGGCCATCCGCCGCGCCATGGGCGCCGGCCGCGGCCGCATCGTGGGCCAGCTCCTCACCGAGAGCCTCGTGCTGGGGCTCGGCGGCGGCGCGGCGGGCTACCTCCTCTCCCTGTGGAGCACCGGCCTCCTCCAGCGCCTGCTGCCC
>DBME01000191.1:0-458 GCA_002298155.1 Holophagaceae bacterium UBA706
CCTCCGGCTCCCGTGCCGCCCCCCGCTCCCGTCCCGGCCCCCGTGCCCGACCCGTCCCCGGTCCAGGCCGCGACGCCCCCCAAGGACTACACGCTCAGCGGCATTTCCGGGGTCTCGGATCCCTTCATGGTGGCGGAGACCGCCATCAAGGCCACCGGTCCGCTGCCGCAGATCATCGAGCCCTGGCCCGCACCGGTCGCGCCGGCCGTGCCCGAACCTCCCGTGGACGACAGCATGGAGGAGTTCGGCAACTACTACCTGCTGGAGAAGGTCGCCGTGGGCGGCATGGCCGAGCTGTTCAAGGCCCGCCAGCGTGGCGTCCATGATTTCGAGAAGATCGTCGCCATCAAGCGCATCCTCCCCCACCTCTCGGACAACGACGAGTTCGTGCGGATGTTCATCGACGAGGCCAAGCTCGCCGCCCAGCTGACGCACCCGAACATCGTCCAGATCTTCGA
>DBME01000191.1:519-840 GCA_002298155.1 Holophagaceae bacterium UBA706
GTGACCATGAAGGTGGCCAGCGCCCTGGACTACGCCCACCGCAAGCGGGGCATCAACGACCGCGAGCTCAAGCTGGTCCACCGGGACATCAGCCCGCAGAACATCCTCATCTCCTACGAGGGCGCGGTGAAGCTGGTGGACTTCGGCATNNCCGAACATCGTCCAGATCTTCGACCTGGGCAAGGCCATGGGCTTCTACTACATCGCCATGGAGTTCGTGGACGGCCGGGACCTGCGCAGCCTCCTGCGCAAGGTGCGGGAATACCGCCTCCCCGTGCCCGAGCCCATCGCCGCCGCCGTGACCATGAAGGTGGCCAGCGC
>DBME01000191.1:886-6129 GCA_002298155.1 Holophagaceae bacterium UBA706
AAGCTGGTGGACTTCGGCATCGCCAAGGCCGCCACCAAGAGCACCCAGACCATGGCCGGGGCCCTCAAGGGCAAGCTCCTCTATATGAGTCCCGAACAGGCCCTGGGCCAGTCCCTGGACGGCCGATCGGATATCTATTCCTTGGGACTGGTGCTCTTCGAGCTTCTTACCGGGGAACGGTGCTTCCAGGCCGACAGCGAACTGGGCGTCCTGGAGAAGGTGCGGATGGGCAAGGTGCTGGACGTGCGCCACGTCAACCCCGGCGTCTCCTCGGAGATGGCGGCGGTGGTGTGCAAGGCCCTCAACAAGGACGTCGACCGCCGCTACGTCTCGGCCCGGTTCCTGGAGCGGGACCTGAAGAACCTCCTGGTGCGCAACAGCAACGAGCCCACCGAACACGACGTGGCCGAATACGTGAATACGGTGCTCAAGGGTTCCCGCAAGGACCTGGAGGACCTCCTCCAGCACCGCTATCCCCCCATCGTCCCCATGGAGACCGCTCATCCGGTCGCTCCTCCGCCGGTCGCACCGGCCCCGGTGCCCGTCCGGACGCCGCCCCCTCCCGCCCCCATGCCCCTCCCGGGCCCCATGGAGCAGCCCGCCCAGCAGCCTCTGTGGATGATTCCCGTGGTCATCGGGATCATCGCCCTGGTTGCCTATGTGGCGATCCGAATTTTCAAGTAATTGCCCTTTCGCTTACCCGGGGGGTTGCCGGTAAACTAATCCTCTCAGCCCGCAACCCGATAACCCATTTTCATGCATGGAGCATTCATGGATCTCAGCAAAGACCAGGAACATTTCTACGAGCAGGCCCGCGATCGTTGCCGTCAGGACGTGGACCAGATGAACAACACGATCCGCGTCGAGTGGCAGCACCTCAACGACGAGATCAAGCGCGTCCAGGAACTCATCCAGACCCTCGAGACCCGCAAGCAGACCATCGCCCAGATCTACGCGTCCTCCAGCGAGATGCTCGGCCTCGAGAACGATCTCGACGTGTCCCCCGCCATCAAGGATGGCGCCGAGGATACCGCCGATGAACTCGGCGTCGGTGAGATCGATCTGTAGTCGGATGGTTCGATATAGTTGATTTTTTAAAGACCCTGGGGTCGCTCCCGGGGTCTTTTTCGTGGATGGAGGCAACCTTGTCGGTTGAAGACGAACAGGTGCGGCAGGCCCGCGGGAAGTTCATCGCCATGGCGGCGGCGTTCTTCCTGGGGGTCTACAACGACAACTACTTCAAGCAGGCCGTGCTGGTGCTGGCCGTGGCCGCTGGGCGCACGACCATGCAGGGCCTCGCGGTGGTGGTCTTCACGGCGCCCTACCTGCTCTTCGCGGCCCCCGCGGGGTGGGCCTCGGACCGCTTCTCCAAGCGCAGCGTGGTCATCGCGGCCAAGGCCGTGGAACTGGCGGCCATGCTCGTGGGCGCCGTGGGCATCGCCCGGGGCAACTGGGTGCTGGTGCTGGTGATGCTCGGCACCATGGGCACCCAGGCCACCTTCATGAGCCCGGCCATCAACGGCTCGATTCCCGAGCTCTATCCCGCCGGCTACGTGACCCGGGCCAACGGCATCCTCCGCATGGTGGTGACGGTGGGCATCCTCACCGGCATCGCCCTGGCGGGCTTCACCCTGGACCGTACCGGCCACGGCTTCATGGGCATCGAGAACGGCCGCCTGTACGTGGGCGCCTGCGTGGTGCTGATGGCCTTCGCCGGCCTCCTGGTGAGCTTCGCCATCGCCCGCAATCCCGCCGCCGATCCGGCGGCCCCCTATCCCTGGTGGGGCCCCCTGGCCACGCTCAAGGATCTGGCGGCCATCGGCAAGGATCCCCTCCTGGCCTTCGTGGTGGGCGCCTCGGTCTTCGTGTGGACCTGCGGCTCCCTGCAGGTGCTCCTCATCAACCCCCTGGGCATCACGGAGCTGAGCCTCTCCAAGTCGGCGACCAGCGCCATCATCGTCGCGCAGCTCGCCGGCATCGCCACCGGCGGACTCCTGAGCCCCCGCTGGGCCAAGGGCGCCAACTGGCACCGGGTCCTCGCCCCGGCCGGGGCCTGCATGGGCCTGACCATGATGGCCCTGCCCCTGCTGAAGCACCTGCCGGCGCCGGCGCTCCTGCCTGGGATCTTCGTGGCGGTGGCGGTGGTGGGCCTCTTCGGGGGCATCTTCCTCATTCCCGTGGAGAGCTTCATCCAGACCCGGCCCGAAGCCGCGCGCCGCGGCGCCACCCTGGCCGCCGCCAATTTCGCCGTGTTCGGCGGGATCCTCCTGTCCGGGGAGATCTCCAACTTCCTCAACGCCCACTGGGCGCCCACCATGGGCATGGCCTTCGTGGGGGCCCTGGCCCTGGTGGTCAGCGTGGGCGGCGGGATCGTGCTGAGGAGCGCGCGATGGGCCTGATGGTCTCGGCCTTCCTCGCCGCGGGCCGCGGCCTGCTCTCCCTGCGGTACCGCATCCGCGTCAGGGGCCTGGAGGACGTGGCCTCCCGGGGCACCGGCGGCATCCTCTTCCTGCCCAACCACCCCGCCCTCATCGATCCCGTCATCGTCGCCGGCCTGCTCCATCCGCGCTTCAGTCCCGCCTCCCTGGCGGACAAGGACCGCGTGGAGGGCCCCGGCATCCGGTGGATAACCCGGAAGTTCGGCGTCAAGCCCCTGCCCGACATCGCCCGGTACGGCGAAGCCTGCCGCGAGGAGGTGGAACGGGTCATCCAGGAGTGCTCCCGGGATCTGGCCGAGGGCCGCAACATCCTGCTCTACCCCGCCGGCCACCTCATGCGCGGCCGCCTGGAGGAGCTTGGCGGCAACAGCGCCGTGGAGACCATCCTCGCCGGCGCGCCCAAGGCGCGCGTCGTCCTGGTGCGCACCCGGGGCCTCTGGGGCAGCCGCTTCAGCCGCATCGGGGGCTCGTCCCCGGACTTCGTCAAGGTCCTCGGGCGGCAGGTCCTCGACCTGCTGGCCAGTTTCATCTTCTTCTGCCCCCGCCGGGACGTGACGGTGGAGCTGCACGAGCCGGCCGACTTCCCCCGGAACGAGGGGCGGGAGGCCATGAACCGCCGTATGGAGGCCTTCTACAACGAGAACGCCCCGCCCGCGCTTCACGTTCCCCACACCCTCTGGGAACCCGGCGGCCGCCGGGACCTGCCCGATCCGCCAACGGCGTCCCTCCAGGGGAACCCCGACGACGTCACCCCCGCGGTGCGGGAGCAGGTCACGGCCCATCTGGAGGAGATGACGGGCAAGTCCGGCCTGCGCGACGACCTCCAGCTCTCCCGCGACCTGGGCATGGACAGCCTGATGCGCCTGGAGCTCCAGTTGTGGATCGAGCAGGAGTTCGGCCACCACGTGGGCGACCCCGACGCCCTGGGCACGGTGGGCGACGCCCTCCTCGCCGCTTCGGGCCAGGCCCTGGATTCGGCCGGCGCGCCCCTGGCCCCGGTCCCCTCGCTGTGGTTCAAGCCCATGGGCCTGCCGGCCCTGGTGCCCGAAGGCGCCACCATCACCGAGGTCTTCCTCAGGCAGGCCGCCCGCGATCCGGGGCGGGCCGTCATCGCCGACCAGGCTTCCGGCGTGCGCACCTACCGCGGCATCATCACCTCCATCCTGGCCCTGAAGCCCGCCCTCGAGGCCATCGAGGGGCCCTACGTGGGCATCATGCTGCCGGCCTCGGCGGGCGCCGCGGTGATCTACCTGGCGGTGCTCTTCGCGGGCAAGACGCCCGTGATGGTGAACTGGACCACGGGCGTGCGGAACATGACCCACGGCCTGGACCTCCTGGGCGTCACCCGGGTCCTCACCGTCTCCAAGGTGCTGGCCCGCATCCAGTCGCAGGGCATGGACCTCGAGGCCCTCAAGGACCGCATGGTCCTGCTGGAGGACGTGGGCGCCGGCATCTCCAAGCCGGCCAAGATCGCGGCGCTCCTGCGCGGACGGTTCTCATGGAAGACCCTGCGCGCCGCCCGCGTGCCGGAGACGGCCGCGGTGCTCTTCACCAGCGGCAGCGAGAACCTGCCCAAGGCCGTGCCTCTCACCCACGGCAACCTCCTCGCCAACGTGCGGGACGTGGCGGCGGAGTACGCCTTCCTGGACGGCGCGCGGTTCATCGGGTTCCTCCCGCCCTTCCATTCCTTCGGACTCACGGGCACCGTGATCCTGCCCCTGCTGGCAGGATTCCAGGCGGTGTACCACGCGGTCCCCACCGACGGGGCCGCCCTGGCCAGGCACATCGAGGCCTACCGCGTTACCGCCCTGGTGGGCACGCCCACCTTCCTCAACGGCATCGTGAGGGTCGCGCGCACCGAGCAGCTGGCCTCCCTGGCCTTCGTCATCTCCGGGGCCGAGAAGTGCCCGGAGTCCCTGTTCGCGTCCATCCACGAGCGCTGGCCGGGCATGACGATCCTGGAGGGCTACGGCATCACCGAATGCTCGCCGGTGGTCGCCGCCAACCGCGCGGAACGCTTCCGCCACGGCACCATCGGCTGGCCGATGCCCTCGGTCCTCCACGCCGTGGTCGATCCCGCGGCCCTCGTCCGGGTGGAGCCGGGGGCCATGGGCATGCTGCTGGTGAGCGGCCCCAGCATCTTCGGGGGCTACCTGGGCTTCGAGGGCGAGCAGCCCTTCGTGACCTTCGAGGGCCGGTCCTGGTACCGCACCGGCGACCTGGNNCGGCATGCTGGTCTTCGCCGGCCGCCAGAAGCGCTTCGTGAAGATGGGCGGCGAGATGGTGAGCCTGCCCGCGGTGGAGGAGGCCCTGCTGCGCCGCTTCTCCGAGCCCTCCGACGAGGAGGTGCCCCTGGCCGTGGAGGCACGGGAATCCGCCAACGCGGTGGAGCTGGTGCTCTTCACCGTCCGGGACGTGACCCGCGACGGGGCCAACACCGCCATCCGGGAGGCGGGCCTGAGCCCCATCCACAACATCCGCACGGTAATGAAACTTGAGAAGATCCCCGTTCTGGGGACGGGCAAGACCGACTACCGTTCCCTGAAGGCGCTTCTCTAGGCTTCGATCAGGATCGCCTGGCCTAGTCCGCCGCCGATGCCCAGCGTCGCCACGCCCAGCCCGCCGCCCCGCAGGCGGAGCTGGTGCGCCAGGGTCACGAGGATCCTCGCGCCGCTGCATCCGATGGGGTGGCCCAGGCTGATGCCTCCGCCGGCGGCGTTGAGCCGGTCCAGGGGCAGGCCCAGGTCCTCGGCGCACAAGAGCACCTGGGCCGCGAAGGCCTCGTTCAGTTCCCACAGGGCGATG
>DBME01000390.1 GCA_002298155.1 Holophagaceae bacterium UBA706
GCCATGCCGTCGCCCACGCAAAGGGTGCTGGTGGCCCCCAGGAGGACCCGGTAGGGCTCCGAGACCAGCCCCTTGCCCATGGACTTGACGTCGGCCCAGGCCAGATAGAAGAGGAAGCGCGTCCCCCCGTTCACGTCCTGGGCCAGGACGCAGGCGGTGCAGCCGGGCTGTCCCTCCAGTTCCCGGGCCAGGCCGCGGAGGGTCTGGAGGAACTCCTCCTGGGCGCCGGGGCGTACGGTCAACAGGGCCGTCATGGCCAGACTGGCGGTGGACGCGGGGGGGTTCTGCAATGGGGCTCCGGGGATGGCTCCCCTTCCATTGCATGGGCGATGCCAGCCGGCCCATCAGGCTCGATAATTTTCTAAAACTAATTATTTCTTATTTTAATATATTACCCCAACGCGAAACGGAGGGTTTCGTGGGTGAAATGCCCCACGAAATACCGTGGGCCACGAAATATCGTGGGTCCCCGGCCCCGGAAAAGGCTTAGGACCTTAGTGTCCTTAATTCCTGGGGCTTTGCCGCGGAATCTACTTCCCCCCCAGGCCCTTGGCGACCCCGGCATCGAAGATCCTGCCCACGGGGTAGAGGTTCAACCCCGGGTCACCCCAGGGGGACCGGAGGTAGAACCAGTTCAACTGGGCCTCGGGGCTGGCGGCGAAGGCGGGGTCCTTGGCCTTGGCCTGCTCGAAGGCGGTGCGCAGGGCCGGGTCCCGGGCCAGCATGTCCCGTGCGAGGCCTTCCAGCACGTAGCTCTCCCCGAACTCCTTCTGCTCGAAGATGGGGTTGAAGAACCCCCAGCGCACCAGGGAATCCTCCGAGGCCGGTTCCAGGAGGTGCACCAGGACCCTGGCGGAGCGCTGGGCGGTGGACACGACCACGGAGCCCGCGGGATAGGTTCGGGTGACGGTGGCCTCCTCCTGGTCCAGGTGGTCCAGGCGCACCCGGCCTTCGAAGGGGGAGCTGTCCCAGGCGGCCCCGCTGAAGCGCCACGTGCGGACCTCCAGGGTCCGGGGGGCCCCCAGGCGGCGGTAGGCGATGCCGTGGGCCTCGAGGCGGGCGATGACCTCGGTCCACTCGGGGGGGATGATGTAGGCCTCGGGCACCCGTGCCGAGGCCGTGACCTTCATGGTGCCGGCGAAGGGGATCGTGAAGATCTCGNNNNTCGCTGCGGGTGCTGGTGTAGGCGACTCCCTTGAACTCCACCGGCCGGGTGGTGCCGTCGTCCTTGAAGCCCAGGGCCATGGGTTCGGCGCGGAAGGCGGGGCTGGCGGTGAAGGCGTCGGCGGCGCGGTTCAGCTCCAGGAGGGTGGCGCGTTCCTCCGCCACCAGCTCGGCGCAGTGGCGCAGGGCCGCGCGGGTGGCCTCCACCCGGACGGCGTAGGGCTTGAGCATGTGGGTCACCAGCAGGAGACCCGGACGGTTCTGGGCGCTCTGGTAGCCGTTGGAGAAGCGCGGGGTGGCGGGTCCCCCCACCAGGCCGCTACGGGGGTCGTGCCACCGGCGGAAGGTCACGTAGTTGGTCACGGGGAGCCGGTCGGCCTCCATGCGGCTGCGGAAGCCGGTCATGAAGCGGTCCCGGATCCAGGCGCCGAGGCGGGGCTCCACGTACCAGGTGCTGTCCCTGCCCACCTCCTCGCCATAGGTCAGCACGTACGTGTAGTCGGCGCCGTCGGTGGTATGGCAGTCGATGAAGAGGTCCGGCATCCAGGCCTGATAGAGCTTCAGCCAGGCCCTCATCTCGGCGGTGTCCGCCTTGAGGTAGTCGCGGTTGAGGTTCAGGCCCGAGGCGTTGGTGCGCCAGCCCATCTCCACCGGCCCGTTCTGGTTGATGCGGTTGTGCGGGCCGAACCGCTCGTGGCCGTCCACGTTGAACACCGGAAGGAAGACGAAGACCGTCTTTTCCAGCAGGCGGGCCTTGGCCTTGTCCAGGCAGAGGTCCCGCAGGAACAGCAGCCCCGCGTCCTTGCCTTCGGACTCCCCGGCGTGGATGCAGGCCTGGATCATGACCACGGCCTTGCCCGCGGCCCGCGCGGCCCGGGGATCGAAGGCCCGGTCCCGGTCCGCGATGACCACGGGCAGCTCGCGGCCCTGGGGGCTCCTGCCGAAGGTGCCCACGCGGATCCAGGGCGTTGCCCGGGCCAGGGCCCTGCAGTCGTCCAGCGTCTCCGCGAGCCGCGGCGTGGCGGTGCCGCGGGAGGCTTCGAAGTGCGTGGGCGGAGGGGTGCCCGCGAAGGCCCCAAGGGGCAGCAGCAGGAGGGCGAGGAGGGGACTGCGCATGGCGTGGATCTCCTTCACCACCATAAACCGCGCTTCACCCCCGGATCCAGCGTCTGGCCCCAGGCAGCCGCCCAGGCGCCTCGGAATTTCGCATACTTCACCAAATCCAATGGATTCCGGACCACCCCGCAGGTGGTCTACGTCACCGGCGCTCCCTTCGCCGGCCAACCCCGGGTCCGCCCACCGGAATCCTTCAGGCGTCGACCCCCTTTCAAGGAGCCACCATGTCCTTCCCGCTAACCCGGCACTATACCCTCGCCGCACTCCTGGCCGGAGGCGGCGCCCTCCTCATGGCCCAGGGCACCCAGGCCGGCACCATGACCGCCACGGTGGTGGACAAGGCCGGCGCGCCCATCGCGGGCGCCGAGCTGCGCCTCACCTCCCCTTCCCTCCAGGGCGAACGCGTCCTGCGCACCGACGCCTCCGGCCACGCCACCGCGCGCCTCCTGCCCCCTGGCGCCTACCGGATCCTGGTGAAGAAGGAAGGCTTCTCCGCCATCGTCCTCAACGAGCGCATCGCCCTCGAGCAGACCTACTCCCCCCGCATCGCCCTCACCTCCGAGGCCACCGCGGTGGTGGAGATCGTGGCCTCCGCCGGGGGCGTGGAGAAGAGCGAGAGCAAGACCGCCTTCAACTACACCAAGGAGTCCATGGACGTGCTGCCCATCGTCCAGGGTTCGGCCCTGGACGCGGCCTACCTGAGCCCCGGCGTCGCCAAGAGCGTCATGTCCGACAAGGGCTGCATCGAGATCCGCGGCGCCAACGGCACCGGCAGCCTGACTCTGGTGGACGGCCAGAACACCATGGACAACGTCTACGTGGGCCAGCGCCTCAAGATCAACATGGACGACGTGGAGGAGACCCAGGTCCTCACCGGGGCCATCCCCGCCGAGTACGGCTACGTGGAGGGCGGCGTCGTCAACTCCATCACCAAGAGCGGCGGCAACGAGTTCTCCGGCAGCCTCCGGGTGAACCTGGCCAACCAGGCCTGGAACGCCGTCACCCCCGTGTCCGACCGCACCGCCATCCTCAACAAGACCCAGGTGGAGAAGAGCATCGGCGTGGGCGGCCCCATCGTGAAGGACCGCCTGTGGTTCTACGCCTCCTACTTCAACACCGCCCCTTCCACGGCCAAGTCCCTGGACGGCAGCGTCGGCCAGCTGCCGGTGACCAACTACTCGGAAATCCACGGCGACTATAGGCGCGAGGTGAAGCTCACCTACTCGCCCTGGCAGGAGCACACCTTCAGCCTCTCCTGGCACAACTTCCGGGACAGCTGGAACCGCGACGCCAGCGGCGCCGGCGAACTGGGCGCCCTGTCCATGTTCCACATGCAGGGGGAGTTCTACACCCTGGCCTACCGCGGCATGCTGGGCTCGGACGCCTCCCTCAGCGTCAAGGTGGGCACCAAGAAGCAGGAGTACAGCTCCTCCGTGAACCCCCAGGCCTGGGGGCCGCCCATCTACAACAACGAGGACCTCACCACCTATGCCTCGGGCGCCTGGGATCCCGCGGATCCCCAGCCCGACGTGCGCGACAACCGCACCATCAACATCAAGTACAACCGTTATTTCAGCTTGGGCGGCAGCCATGACCTGTCGCTGGGCTATGACTATTACGAGGGCATCACCAAGTCCTCGGGCTACCAGTCCGCCTACTACGTGGATGTCCCCGGCGTCGGCAGGGCCAACGTCGTCACCTATTCCGTGGACCAGTGGAACGGCCTGACCCGCACCGGCACCTACCTGACGCCGGACAACGGCGGCGCGGGCGCGGGACCCGGCTACCCCTTCGGCGGCGGCAACGGCCTCACGGTCCAGGTGTATGTCCCCGACACCAACACCATGAAGACCAACGGCTTCTACTTCAACGACACCTACACGCCCGATACCCACTGGAGCTTCAACATCGGGGCCCGCTTCGACAGCTACAACGACACCAATCTCAGCAAGGGGAAGGTGGCCAGCAACACGGGCTTCTCGCCCCGCCTGGGAGCCAAGTACGACGTAAACGGCGACGGGGCCTGGGTGCTGGGCCTGGCCTTCAGCAGGCTCCTGGGCCGGCCCCTGGAAACGACCTTCCAGAGCGCGGGCTACGTCTTCAGCCCCATCACCTATGGGTTCACCAACCTCCTCGCCGCCCAGGCCGAAAGCGCGGGCCAGAACCTGTCCTTCCCGGTGGCCCAGATCTACGACCTGGCCAGCTACGACACCGCCCACCCCACGGTCCAGGACGCCGTCTTCAACGTCAAGGTCGACCCCAAGCTGCGCATGACCACCGTGGACGAGTGGCAGGCCTCCCTGGCCTACACCTTCCACGACACCCCCCTGGGCAAGGGCTACCTGCGCGTCAACCTGGTGCGCAAGGACTGGGGCAACCTCGTGGCGCGCCGCCAGGGCGTCGACGGGACCGTCACCAGCCCCGTCTACGGCACCCAGGAGGTCACCTACTTCTACAACGAGCCCCAGGCCCACCGCGAGTACCGGGCGCTGGAGCTGGACTTCTCCACCCAGATCCGCCGCCTGCGGATCGGCGGCAACGCCACCTGGAGCACCATCTACGGGAACTACAATTCCGACGCCGGCACGAGCTACCCCGGCCAGATCCCCATCTACTACAACTACCCCATCGACCCCGTCAGCGGCGCCACCATCTATGACCCGCGCAACTTCGGCGGGCTCAACGGCCTGCTCCAGGGCCGCATCGCCGGCGCGGCGCCCCGCAACGGCGGCATGTCGCCCCTCCAGTTCAACATCCTGGGCGACTACTACCTGGAAAGCTTCCTGGGCAAGACCAGCATCGGCCTGGTGTACCAGTTCCGGTCGGGCCAGGCCTTCGACATCTCCCGCAACGCCAATCCCAGCGCCTTCGCCAACTATTCCGGTCAAGGCAGCTTCGGCGGCGCGACCCAGGTCCTGGGCACGCCCGGTTCGGGGGTCTACGGCTCCTCCTCCATCCTGAACATGGCCATCACCCAGGACTTCAAGCTCTGGAAGTACAAGGGGGACCGGACCGTGAACGGCTGGATCCGCCTGGGGGTCACCAACCTCTGGAACCACCAGCAGATCCTCACCTGGGACACCACCTACCAGACCACCAACGACCTGAACGCGCCCTGGCAGCCCAAGAACGCGAATTTCGGCCAGCCCACGCGCATTTCGGACTTCGCCACGCCGCGCACCCTGGACCTGTCCGTGGGCCTGCGGTTCTGAAGGGCGCCCCGGGCACCGGGGCGGAACAAGATCGGCACTGACGCCTCCGCGGGGCGGTGATAGGCTTTCCCCATTCCAAAGCCAGACACCCCGACCCCCCGGAGGCTTTCATGCTGTCCATCGACTACCGGTCCTGCGGCCACAAGGCGGATTGATCCGCGACGCGTCCCTCTTGCGGGATGACGCGCCCTTCCCTTTCCACCCCACCCTCCAGGAGCCCGCATGCGCCCCGCCACCCTCCTCGCCCCCACCGCCTTCCTGACGCTCCTCCTGGCCTGCGCCCCCCAGCAGGCCCCGGTGACCGCCCCCGTGACGACCACGCCCACCCGCGACGCGCCGGCCTGGGTAGACAACGAGGAGATCGCCGACGGCATCGGCGCCGTGGGTATCGCCCAGCCCAACCCCATGGGCGACAAGAGCATGCAGCGCAACGTGGCCGTGGCCGACGCCCGCACGAAGCTGGCCGGCAAGCTCAAGGTGCGGGTCCAGAACATGTTCAGCCAGCTCAATCAGCAGGTAACCACCGCCTCGGCCGAGACCGGCCAGAAGCCCGTGAAGTCCGATGTCATGAACCGCGTCATCGAGAACGTCACCCGCCAGCTGGTGGACCAGGAACTGTCCGGCACCACCACCCGCAACTTCTGGAATGACCCCTCCGACGGCAGCCTCTACGTCTTCGTGGTCATGACCAAGGAGACCATGGACCGCGCCCTGGCCGGCGCCGCCCAGAGCCNNGGAGCTCACCGGCACCAGCACCCGGGGCACCTGGACGGACAGCTCCGACGGCAGCCTCTACGTGTTCGTGGTGATCACCAAGGATTCCATGGACAAGGCCATGGCCGGCGCGGCCCAGTCCGCCATCCGGCGCGAGATCGCCGCGGGCGAGAACGCCCTGAACGCTGCCCTGGACAAGCTGGACAGCGCCATCGCCGCTTCCCACTAGCTAGTTCGATGATGTGAAGGGGGCCCCCGCGCCGGAAGGCGAGGGGGCC
>DBME01000127.1 GCA_002298155.1 Holophagaceae bacterium UBA706
GGAGAAGTCGGGAATGGGCTGGCTCGCGACCATGGGCACTCCGGCAAGCAGGGTGAGGGAGAGGGGCAGACGCATCACGGCGGTCTCCTGTTTCAGTAGGTCCAACTGAGGGAGCATCCAGCTTCCTTGGCGACCTTGTCGGAAAGGTCGGGGTCGAACCGGACGTTGAGGTCGCTTCCGGCCCGCACGCGGGCGAGGATGCCCCGGGGACCGTGGTATTCAAGTTGCAGGGGAAGGTTGCCGCGGTAGTTGCGCAGGAGGGGCACGAGG
The DNA here is from genome assembly GCA_002298155.1 of Holophagaceae bacterium UBA706. GTDB lineage: Bacteria > Acidobacteriota > Holophagae > Holophagales > Holophagaceae > Mesoterricola. The sequence continues at coordinate 271 of DBME01000127.1, forward strand.
CGCTCGGGGTACTCGCCCGCCGGAAGGCGCACCAGGGCGCCGCTGAAGCCCTTGCCCTGGAAGTCCTCCAGGGGCTCGAGGCTGGTGACGAAGAGCTTGATGGAGATCTGCTCCTCCTCGTCGTCCTCGCCGCCGCCGTTGCCGTTGCCGTTGCCATTACCGTTGGCGCCGCCGGACTCGATCTTCAGCTCGCCGGTGACGCGCAGCATGGCGTCGGGCAGGGCGAGGTGGCGGAAGAGGTCGAAGGTGCGGGTGCGCTTCTTGGTGGAGGGGTTGAAGTGGTTGGCCATGAGGAGGGCCTCGATCTTGTCGGTGAGGTCCTCCAGGTAGAGGATCGCCCAGGCTTCGCCCTTGGCGTTGGTCTTGAAGGCCACGTTGGTGATCATGGCGCCGATGGCCACCTCGTCGCGGTCGCGGCTGCGGCCCGATGCCGCGGCCTCCTTGAGGGCGGCGATGGAGCCCACGGTGTGGACCTTCATGGCGTCCTTGAACTCCTCCAGGGGGTGGCCCGACACGTAGAGGCCCAGGGACTCGCGCTCGTAGCGCAGGCGGTCTTTGCGCGACCAGAACTCCACGTCCTCGGGCAGGGACCAGTTGTCGGCGAGGCTTGCCATCTCCGCTTCGTCGAAGAGGGAGACCATCCCCAGGTCCTGGCTGCCCCGGCCGGCGTTCTCCATGGCCGAGGGCAGGCCCTCCAGCAGGGCCGCGCGGTTGGGTTCCATGGAGTCGAAGGCGCCGGCCTTGATGAGGGCTTCCCACACGCGGCGGTTGGCCTTCTGGAGATCCGTGGCCTTGAGGGCGTGGAAGAAGTCCTTGAAGCCCCCCTCCTGCTCCCGGGCGGCCAGGATGGCCTCCAGGGCCGCCTCGCCCAGGCCCTTCACGGCCGCGAAGCCGAAGCGGATCTGGTTGGGGCCGGTGATGGTGAAGTCCAGCAGGCTCTCGTTGATGTCCGGCCCCAGGACTTCGACGCCGATCTCCTTGCAGTTCTGGATGTACTTCACCACGTCGTCGGTGCGCTGGGCCTTGGTGGAGAGGAGGCCGGCCATGAACTCGGTGCGGTGGTTGGCTTTGAGGTAGGCGGTTTCGAACGCTACTAGAGCGTATGCAGCACTATGCGATTTGTTGAACCCGTAGCCCGCGAAGTATTCGATGAGGTCGAACAGCTCGGAGACCTTGGCCCGGTCGTAGCCCCTCGACGCGCCCTGGTCGATGAACTTCGTCTTCTCCTTGGCCATCTTCTCCTTGTCCTTCTTGCCCATGGCGCGGCGGAGCATGTCGGCCTCGCCCAGGGAGTACCCGGCGATGAGGCTGGCGATCTGCATCACCTGCTCCTGGTAGAGGATCACGCCGTAGGTGGGGGCGAGGATGGGCTCCAGGGTGGGGAACATGTACGTCACCGGCTCGCGGCCGTGGCGGCGGTTCACGTAGGTGTCGCCCATGCCCGCGCCCAGGGGGCCGGGGCGGAAGAGGGCGTTGAGGGCGATGAGGTCGTCGAAACGGTCCGGGCGCAGGTTGCGCAGGAGCTGCTTCATGCCGCTGGACTCGAACTGGAAGATGCCGTCGGTGTCGCCCTGGGTGAACAGGTCGAAGGTCTTCTTGTCGTCGAAGGTCCGGATGAGGGTCATGTCGACGGGGTGGCCCTGGGTCTGGGCGATGTAGCCCTGGGTCTTGGCGATCTGGGTGAGGGTCTCCAGGCCCAGGAAGTCCATCTTGAGCAGGCCCGCGCGCTCGGCCTCCATCATGGTGTACTGCACCATCACCTTGCCGTCCTTGTCCCGGGAGAGGGGGGCGAAGGTGGTGAGGTCGTCGGGAGCGATGATGACGCCCGCGGCGTGGACGCCGGTGTTGCGGGCCAGGCCCTCCAGGCGCGCGGAGATGTCCAGGATGTTCTTCACGTCGGGATCGCTGTCGTACAGCTCCCGAAGCTTGTCGCTCTGCTCCAGGGCCTGGGCCACGGTGATGGGCTTGCCGGGTTCCTGGGGCACGAGCTTGGTGAGGTTGTTGGCGAAGGCGAAGTCCTTCTCGAAGACCCGGGCCACGTCCTTGATGACGGCCTTGGTCTTGAGCTGGTTGATGGTGACGATGTTGCTGACCCGGTCCTTGCCGTAGGCCTCGGTGACGTAGTCGATGACCCGCTGGCGCCCGTCGCGGCAGAAGTCGATGTCCACGTCGGGCATGGAGATGCGCTCGGGGTTCAGGAACCGCTCGAAGAGCAGGTCGTACTGCATGGGGTCGATGTCGGTGATGTGCATGGACCAGGCCACGATGCTGCCGGCGGCGCTGCCGCGGCCGGGGCCCACGGGCACGCCCATCTCGCGGGCCTTGCGGATGAAGTCCCACACCAGGAGGAAGTAGCCCGGGAACCCCATTCTGAGGATCGTGTCCAGCTCGAATTCCAGCCGGGCGCGGTACTTCTCCTCGGAGTGCTTGAGCGCCCCGGCCTGCCAGAGCACCTGGCATTCCCGGATCCGCTCCTCGAAGCAGATCCGCGCCGTCTCCACGAAGTAGCTTTCCAGCGTATGGCCGGAGGGCACCGGGAACTGCGGCGTGATGGGCTTGCGGGTGATGGGGAAGAGATCGATCTTCCCGGCGATCTCCAGGGTTCGCTCCAGCAGCTCGGGGTGGCCGGGGAACACGGCGGCCATCTCCTCGGGGCTCTTCACGTAGAACTGGTCCGTGGAGAAGCGCATGCGCTTGGGCTCGCTCTTGAAGCGCTTGGTGCCGATGCACAGGAGCGTGTCGTGGAGGTCGGAGTCGTCGTGGTTGAGGTAGTGGGCGTCGTTGGTGGCCACCAGCGGGATGCCGGTGCGCCGGGAGAGCTCGAACTGGGAGGGGATGATCAGGCGCTCCGCCTCGAAGCCCTGGTCCTGGATCTCCAGGTAGAAGTCCTCGCCGAAGATCTCCCGGTAGTCCCGCGCCACGCGCTCGGCGGCGTCGATGTTCCCCGACATGAGCCGGGCCTGCACTTCCCCGCCCAGGCAGGCGGTGAGGGCGATGAGGCCCTCGCTGTTCTCCCGGAGCAGCTCCTTGTCCACGCGGGGCTTGTAGTAGAACCCCTCCGTGAAGCCCTTGGAGACCAGCTTGGAGAGGTTGCGGAAGCCGACGGGGTTCTTGGCCAGGAGCACCAGGTGGTAGCCCGCGTCCCGCTGGCCGGAGGGGTCGACGCAGTCCTCCATGCCTTCGGCGTTCACGGCGTTGTTGTCGAGCTTGCGGTCGTGGCGCGAGCGGGGGGCGACGTAGACTTCGCAGCCCAGGATGGGCTTCACCGCCCAGTTGCCGTCCTTGTCCGCGGTCTTCTCGCAGGCGTCGAACAGCTTCATCATGCCGAACATGTTGCCGTGGTCGGTGACGGCCACGGAGGTCATGCCGGTGGCCCGGCACTTCTTGATGAGGTCGGGGATGCGGGTCAGGCCGTCCAGAAGGGAATACTCGGTATGGAGATGCAGATGCGAAAAGGTCATAGGGAACCATTGTCGCAAGCCGGGGGCCCGAATGGGGAAGCTTGAGCGTTGCCGCAGTTAATTACCGGCGGCCCTCCGTGGGGCATGGAAAGGACCCCTCCGGG
>DBME01000128.1 GCA_002298155.1 Holophagaceae bacterium UBA706
CGAGGAGCCGAGGATCGCCGAGGAAAAGCAGGAAGAAGGCTTTTCAGTGTCCTTCGAGCCACGCCTTTGCCGCTGCCCTCAGGGCGCTTTCGTGGTTGAGGGACGGGTCGTCCATGACCTGTTCCAGCAGGTGCGCCTGCAGTTCCCCCAGCCAAGGCCCGCCCTTGCGCCCCGCCAGGGCCATGAGGGCGCGGCCATCCACGGCCAGCGCCTTGATGTGCAGCGGCGACGGCGCCATGGCCTGCAGCCGCGCCAGGACCTCCTGATGTTCGGCAAGGCAGCGCTCCTCCCCGAATCCCTTACCGGAATTGTCGGCCAGGCGGAAGGCTGCCCAGCGTTCCAGGGCCAGGCCGTCCTCCTGGAGGCGCTTGAGGAAGCGGCGGCAGGCGGGGTCGCCCCAGGTGGGGCCCGGATGGGTGCCGTGGTGGCGCACGATGGAGACCACGTCCTTCACCAGGGCGTTGGAGGCGCGCAGACGGGTGAGGATGTCCTGGGCGATGGCTTCGGAATCCGCCTCGTGGCCGTAGAAGTGGTAGTGGCCCTTGGCGTCCTCGCTGCGCCGCGCGGGCTTGCCGCTGTCGTGGAGGAGGCCGGCCCACCGCAGGCCGTGGTCGGCGGGGGTTCGGCGCACCACTTCCAGGGAGTGCTCCCACACGGGGTAGAGGTGGTGGTTGTTCTGGCGGCAGCCGATCATGGGCAGCAGCTCGGGCAGCCACAGGCCCAGCAGGCCCGTGGAGGCCAGGGCGGCGAGGCCCTTGCCGGGCTCGTCCCCGCACAGGAGCTTGGTGAGCTCGGTGAAGACGCGTTCCACGGAAACCTTGCCGGCCACGTCCAGGCGCCGGGGGATGGCGTCCAGGGTGGCGGGTTCGATGTCGAAGCCCAGCTGCGCGGAGAACCGGCAGGCCCGCAGGCACCGCAGGCCGTCCTCGGCGAAGCGCAGGAGGGGGTCGCCCACGGCGCGGATGACGCCCAGCTCCAGGTCGCGGCGGCCCCCGAAGGGGTCCACCACGGACGCGGCCCAGTCCTCACGGTCCACGGCGCTCGCGGGCAGGGCCATGGCGTTGATGGTGAAGTCCCGGCGGGCCAGGTCCTCCTCCAGGGCCACGCCCAGGCTGAGGGACACAGGGCGCCGGCCGTCCTCGTAGATCTCGTCGCCGCGGAAGGTGGTGATCTCGAAGCCCTTGGCGCCCACCATCACGGTCACGGTGCCGTGCTGGAGGCCGGTGGGGATCACGCGCAGGCCCCTGGCCTTGGCCCGGGCCATGACCTCCTCGGGGAGGAGGGACGAGGCCAGGTCCCAGTCGGCGCTGGGCCTTGCGAGAAGCAGGTCCCGCACGCCGCCGCCCACCAGCACGAGCCCGGCGTCGTCCCCCAGGGCCCGATGGATGATGGCGAGAGCTTCCTTCACGTGCTTGGGCCTCCTAGTGGGGCAGGTGGTGGGGCGCTTCGCCGACCCGGGTCTTCAGGGCGGTCTTGCGCTCTTCGATGATCTGCTCGGCGATCCGTTCCATCTGGAGGATGAGCCAGTCGGAGGTGGGGCTGCCCTCGCGGTAGTCGGCGGGGCCGAAATGGTCGATGCGGCCGTCCCGGCGCAGGCGGTCTACCTGGCGAAGGCTCAGGGGGTTGGAGGCGTCGTAGACGGCGTAGCCCGTGCCCTTGTTCTGGCGCATGACGGAGAAGGCCGGAACGTCGGAGGGGCCGTCGGCGATGTAGATCATGTGCTCGAAGGGCACCCGGCGGTCCTCGGGGCGCATCTTGGAGTTCACCTCGATGGAGGCGGTGACGTTGCTGCCCTTGTTGATCTCGAAGAGGGCCCGGGTCTTGCTGGTGTTGTCGTAGGCCACGGCGATCTGGGAGACGCCCTCCACTTCGGGCAGGAGGGCCTCGTAGCGGGGCAGGTCCAGGTCCACCGTGACTTCGGGGTCGAAGCCCGGAGGGGCGGGGGACTCCAGGAACTCGGAGGCCCAGATGCCGTTCACGTAGGGCTTGATGGCGGAGCCGGCGATCATCTCCTTGAGGCCGGTGGAGACGATGTAGTGCTCCAGGCGCAGCTCGAAGCGCCGGGCCTCGGGATCGTCCTCCAGGCGGCGCTGGAGGCGCTCGAAGAACTCGGGCAGCCCCGGGTGGAACCGGATCTCCTTCCCCAGCTCCCGCAGGCGGGCGTTGGTGAGGCCGGGCATGCGCCCGTGGTGCACGTAGGTGAGGAGATGGTTCAGGTAGGCGGTGTCGGGGTGCAGGGTGACGCCCAGGCGAGCGAAGAAGCCCGGCAGGGCGTTCACTTCGCGCCAGAAGGTGGTTTCGTCGATGCCGAAGGCCCGGAAGATGGGCTCCTGCATGTAGCCGGGGATCAGGGTCTTGTCGAAATCCCAGACCATGGCGATGACGTTCTGGGGATGGAGGGGCGTGGACACGGGGCTCCTTGGCGGTTGGACGCTGATTCGATGTTACTTCGATGTGGGCTCCAGGTGACAATGTGCCTATGGAGCGGTACTACTTCGACGCCAACGCCACCACGCCTCCCCTGCCGGAGGTGGTCTCCGCCGAGGCCCGGGCCATGGCCCAGGTGTGGGCGAATCCCACCAGCACGCACCGCGAGGGCCAGAAGGCGCGCAACCTCCTGGAGGAGGCCCGGCGGACCCTCGCGGGGGAACTGTGCACGGAGCCCGCCCGCATCATCTTCTGCTCCAGCGCCACGGAGGCCCTGCACCTGCTCTTCCGGGGGCTCCACCACCGCCTGGGGGACCGCCCCGCGGCCGTCTTCCCCGGGGAGCACAGCGCCTGCCTGAACCCCCTGCGGGACTGGACCGACGTGCGGTGGCTCCCCTGCGACACGGCCGGGGCGGCCACGGTGGTGCAGATGGCCGCCAGCAACGAGACGGGGATCCTCTACGCCATGCCCCAGGAGCCCGGGGCGGTGCGGGTCATGGACGCCGCCCAGGCCTGGGGCAAGGTGCCGGTGGACCTCTCGGTGTGCGACGCCGCCGTCCTCTCCGGCCACAAGATCGGCGGCCCCCGGGGCGGGGCCGTGCTTTGGATGCGTCCGGAGCTGCCCTGGAAGGCCGTCATGGAGGGCCCCCAGGAACGCCGCCGGCGCGGCGGCACCGAGGACCTCCCCGCCATCCTGGGCCTCGCCGAGGCTGTGAAGGCGCTGCCCGCGCGGGTGGAGGCCAACGCCGCCCTTGCGCCCCTGCGGGACGCCCTGGAGGAGGAGGTGCTGTCCTGGTCCCCCGACTTCGAGGCCGTGGGCCGCGGCCTGCCGCGCCTGCCCAACACCAGCGCCCTGATGCTCCGGGGCCACAACGGCGAGTCGGTGCAGATCGCCCTGGACCTGGCGGGCTTCGCCGTGTCCACGGGGTCGGCCTGCCACAGCGGGGCCACCCGGGCCAGCCATGCCATCACGACCCTGGGCTACAGCGAGGCGGAGGCGAGGAGCGTCATCCGGATCTCCATGCTGCCGGGCACGCCCCGGACGGCGGTGGAGGGGCTGGTGGCGGCGCTCAAGCGGGTCCTGAAGAAGTGACCGGCGCCGCCGGCCTGCTCATTTCACGATGCCCATGCACATGCCCAGGAGGGCCAGGAAGCCCGCCGCCGGGACGGCGAGGGTCGACAGGACGTAGCTGACGACCATGGCCGTGGAACCGGGCTTGCGCGCGATGACCGCCAGGATGATGGCGAAGAGCAGCACGCCGCTGATGGCTCCTGTCACGAAGCCCTCGCCTGAATGCATTCCCAAGGCGATGCTGATGCCAACGCCCCAGGTGAGGACGGCCAGGGCGAAACCCACCAGAAGGTCGCCGAACCGGCTGCTGGTGAGGGAGCGGTGGGGAGGACCGGGAAGGGGCGGCATGTCCATGGTGGGCTCGCGGAGAATCAGGCTGGCGGGGGATGAACACCAGAATGCCATGGCGGGGCTGCGGTGCGCAGGACCTACTTCCTGAAAAACATGCATGTGCCGAAGAAGGCCCGTACGACCGCCGGGGGCACCTGGAGGGTGGTCATCTCGAGGGGCATGGTGAGCGTCTAGGGGGGTGATTCGAACGTGAGGGGCGCTTGGGTAACTTCGGGTAAAGAGCTTGTACGCTGAGCACGCCGAGGCGCTGAGTTTCGCT
>DBME01000125.1 GCA_002298155.1 Holophagaceae bacterium UBA706
GGAGCCGAGGATCGCCGAGAAAGAATGGCCAGTTTCAGCTTCGGGTGAAGCTGCCGGTCAGTACACGGTCCAGTTCGGCCACGGCCACCCTGGCCAGGAGGGCGTGGTCGTCATCCACGACGTGGAGGTCGGCCCTTGCCTGCCGGGAGACGAAGGCCCGGCTCTCCTCCAGCGGCACCGATTCGTCCCGGGTGCCGTGGAGGATGGTGATGGGCAGGTCCAGGCGCCAGGCGTCGTCGTCCCGCCAGGCTTCGAGATCGGCCAGCAATTCGGGGCCCAGGACGGTCCAGGCGCCGCGGGCATGGTGGAAGGTGGGCATGGAGCCCCGGCGGCGGTAGCCGCCCCACCGCGGGCCTTCCAGGCGCCCCCGCGCGAAGCCGAAGGCGGGGGCCAGGAGGATCAGCTGGGCCAGGGGCGTCCCGCGATGGGCCACGGCCGCGGCCACGAGACCTCCCAGGCTGCTGCCCACCACCACGGGGGGTGCCGGGAGGGTGCGCGCCAGGGCCTCCACGGCCGCCACCTGGGCGGAGACGGTGAGGTGCTCGAAGTCCGGCAGGTTCAGGTCGGGGGCATGGAAAGCCACGACCCGGGCCTCGGCCCACCGCCGGCAGTGTTCACCCTTGGAGCCCTGGGGGCCGGAGGCGAAACCGTGGAGGTAGACGAGGCCCGGGTTCACGGGGGGACTACGCGGGCAGGCCGGCCAGGTCCTCGGGGCCGCCGATGGAATAGGCGGCGACCTCGATGCCGGCTTCCTTGGCCTGGCGCTTCACGAGGCCCGAAAGAACCTTGCCGGGGCCGAGCTCGAAGAAGGTGGTGACACCCTCGCGCAGCAGGACGGCGGTGAGGGCCTCCCAGCGTACGGCGCCGGGGATCTGGCGCACCAGGCCGTCGCGGAGGCCCGCGGGGTCGCTCACGAGGGCGGCGTCCACGTTGTTGGCCAGGGGGCAGGTGGGCTGCGCGAAGGCGAGGTCGGCCAGCACGGGCTCCATGTGGGTCTTGGCGGGCTCCATGAGGGGGCTGTGGAAGGGCGCGCTCACGGGGAGCTTGACCATCTTGCGCACGCCGCGGGCCTTGAGCAGCTCCATGGCGGCGTCCACGCCTTCCACATGGCCGGCGATGACGATCTGGCCAGGGCCGTTGAAGTTGGCGGGCACGGCGATCTTGCCGGTCTGGGTCTGGGCCTCGGCGCAGGCGGCTTCCACGTCGGCCAGCGAGGCGCCGGAGGCCAGCGCCATGGCGCCCACGCCCACGGGCACGGCCACCTGCATGGCGCGGCCGCGCTCACGCACGGTGCGCACGGCGTCGCCGAAGGCCAGGGCGCCGTTGCCCACCAGGGCGCTGTACTCGCCCAGGGAGTGCCCGGCCACGAAGTCGGGGCGGGGGAGGCGGGCGCCGTAGGCGCGCACCACCATGGTGCTGTGGGTGAGGATGGCGGGCTGGGTGTGCTCGGTGAGCTTCAGGGTCTCCTCGGGGCCTTCGGCCATGAGGGACGAAAGGGCGAAGCCCAGGGCCTGGTCGGCTTCCTGGAGCACGGCCTTGGCGGCGGGTTCGGCCTCGGCGAGGGCGACGCCCATGCCCACGGCCTGGGAACCCTGCCCGGGGAACAACCACGCGGTCTTGCTCATTGGATCTCCTCCTGAAATGGAGAAGGCGGCGCAGGGCCGCCTTCTCTCATGGGTTCGTCGCGATGCGCGGCCTACTTGGCGGCAGCGGCGCTCTGGGCGGCCACTTCCGCGGCGAAATCGTCCTTGCGCTTCTCGAGGCCTTCGCCGAGGACGTACTTGGTGAAGCGGCGGATGCTCAGCTTCTCGCCGATCTCGGCGGTCTTGGTGGCCAGGTGCTGGGCGACGGTGAGATCGCCGTTCATGATGAACTTCTGCTCGAGGAGGCAGACCTCTTCGAAGATCTTGTTCATCTTGCCTTCCACGATCTTCTCGACCACGGCGGCGGGCTTGCCGGTGGCCAGGGCCTGCGCGGTGGCGATCTCCTTCTCCTTGTCCAGGAAGGACTGGGTCACTTCCTCCTTGGCCACGAACTGGGGGGCGGGATCATGGGCGGCGATGTGCATGGCGATCTCGCGCACCAGGCGGGTGAAGTTCTCGGTGCGGGCCACGAAGTCAGTCTCGCAGTTCAGCTCGATCAGCACGCCGACGCGGCCGCCGGGGTGGATGTAGGACTCCACGATGCCTTCGGCGGCGATGCGGCCGGCCTTGGCGGCGGAGGCGGCGAGGCCCTTCTTGCGAAGGTAGTCCATGGCCTTTTCCATGTCGCCTTCGTTCTCGTCCAGCGCCTTCTTGCAGTCCATCATGCCCAGGCCGGTCTTGTCCCGGAGGGCCTTCACGTCAAGCGCGGTGTATGCCATTGGGTGCTCCTGAATGAAATGTCGGTGTAAGAACTCAGCGGTCAGCCGCCAGGCTCGAAGCCGGCGCCTGACCGCTCGTGGTGCGAAACCTAGGCTTCTGCGCCTTCGTTCATCTTCTCGGCCATCATGGCCTTCATGTTGTCGTTGTCACCCTTGTCCTGGAAGGACTGGCGGCCTTCGAGGATGGAGTCGGCCACGCGCTCGGAGAAGAGCAGGATGGAGCGGATCGCGTCGTCGTTGGCGGGGATCACGTAGTTGATCTTGTCGGGGTCGCAGTTGGTGTCCACGAGGCCGACGATCTTGATGCCGAGCTTGGCGGCTTCGGTGATGGCGATGTCCTCGCGGTGCGGATCGATGACGAAGATGACATCGGGAACCGAACGCATGTCGCGGATGCCGGCGAAGGAGGCCTCAAGCTTGGTCTTGGCGCGGTTCAGGTTCAGGATCTCCTTCTTGGAGAGCATGGCCGTGCGCGCGGGATCGTTGAGGGTGGCCTCGATCTCCTTGAGCTTGTCCAGGGACTTCTTGATGGTCGTGAAGTTCGTGAGCATGCCGCCCAGCCAGCGGTTGTTCACGTAGAAGGCGCCGCAGCGCTGGGCCTGCTCGGCGATCAGCTCCTGGGCCTGGGGCTTGGTGGCGACGAAGAGGAAGGTCTTGCCCTCGCCGGCGCTCTTCGTGAGGAAGTTGGCGGCGGTGTTCCAGAGGCGCAGGGTCTTCTGCAGGTCGATGATGTAGATGCTGTTGCGCGCGCCGAAGATGTACTTCTTCATCTTGGGGTTCCAGCGCTTGGTCTGGTGACCGAAGTGCACGCCGGCTTCGAGCAGTTCCTTCATTTGAATGGCAGCCATGGATGGCCTCCCTGGGGATGGCGGCGGATGCCGCGGGGGATGGTAGGCGAGGGGGAGACCCCCGCCCGAATCGATTCCACCGAAGTGGAATCCGTCAGACACAGGAACGGGGAGATCGAATCTCCCCGTCCAGGATACGCATTGCCAAAGACTAGCGCTTCGAGAACTGGAAGCGGCGACGGGCGCCCATCTGACCGGGCTTCTTACGTTCCTTCATGCGAGGATCGCGGGTCAGCAGGCCGGCCTGGCGGAGCATGCTCTTGAGCTGGTCGTTGTAGCCCAGCAGAGCGCGGGAGAGGCCCATGCGGATGGCCGAAGCCTGACCGGCGGGGCCGCCACCGGCCACGGAGACGACGAGATCGAACTTCCCGTCCAGCTCGGCCATGACGAGGGGCTGGTGCACCACCATGCGGAGCACGGCGTTGGGGAAGTAGTTCTCGAGGGTGCGGCCGTTCACGGTGACCTTGCCGGTGCCCGGGCGGAGGAAGACACGCGCGGTGCAGGATTTACGCCGACCGGTACCGTAGTTCTGGGAAATCGCCATTTCGGTTGCCTCGAAAATTAAAGCTTGATGGCCAGGGTTTCAGGCTGCTGGGACTGCTGCTGGTGCTCGCTGCCGTCGTAGACCTTCAGCTTGCGATACATCGCGCGGCCGAGGGGGCCCTTGGGGAGCATGCCCTTCACGGCGCTCTCGATGATGCGGCCGGGGAAGGTGATCTTCATGACGTCCGCGCGGACCTCAACCATGCTGCCCGGCTGGGTGGACGTGCGGCGATACATCTTCTGGGTGGCCTTCCGGCCGGTGAACACCGCCTTGGCGGCGTTGATCACCACGACATGGTCGCCCATGTCGAGGAAGGGGGTCCAGGTGGGCTTGTTCTTCCCGGAGAGGACATCGGCGACCACCGTGCTCAGACGGCCGACGGGCAGCCCCGTGGCGTCAACCACGTACCACTTGCGGTTCAACAGGTCTTGACCCTTGGGGAAATAGGTGCTCATGGCCGAACTCCGAAAACCTACGAATACGATGCAGAAATCCATCGACAAGCTGCCCATCCATTTGATGCGCAGAACAACAACCTTATCGTTGATCCCCTGGGGGGTCAAGACCTCTTTTAGGTACTGGCGAGGGCCCAGAGCTCCTGGGCGACCCGGCTCGCGCCCATGCCGTCCACCAGGGCCATGCCGTCCCGCACCTGCTCCTGGCGGGTCTCCTGGCCTTCGGGGCCCAGCCACTGCTCCAGGGCCTCCGCCGTGGCCTCGGGGTCGGCCTCGGTGCCCTCGCCCAGGTCCAGGCAGCCGCCGATGCGGGCGATGTCCGAGAGCATGAGCTGCTGCCGGGCGTTCTGGCCCCAGGTGGCCACGGGGACCCCCATGCACAGGGATTCGCAGAGGGTGAGGCCCCCGGCGCACCAGATGGCGTCGTAGTCCTGGATCCGGCGGGTCAGGCCGGGCAGCGAGGGAAGGATCTTGCAGCCGGAGAAGGGCTTGCGCTCGGCGCCCGAGGGGTCGAGCAGTGTGCAGGTGCCGGTCCAGCGGCCGCTGCCCGCCAGTTCCCGGAGGATCTCCAGGGCCCGGCCGGCCAGACCCGGACCGTCGGAGCCGCCGAAGGTCACCAGGAGCTTGTGCACCGCCAGGGGCTGCAGGGGCTCCCGCCGGGGGCGCGCCTGGAGGGCCTGGGGGTCCACCACGATGAACTGGGCGCCCCGGAGGATGCGGCAGGTGCCGTTCCAGGTCTCCAGGGGACGGACCTTGCGGCCGTTGACGACCTTCAGGGGCGACGCGGGCCAGCTGACCCCCTCCAGGAACGGCTGGAAGAGCAGGTCGGCCGCCTCGTGGGCGTCCCCTTCATCTTCCATGAGAGCCACCTTGAGCGGACGGCCTCCCTGCACGTCGGCCAGGGTGGCGTCCCAGTGGTCGTAGAGAACGATGCGGGCCTCGGCCTTGAGGTCCTCGGGCAGGGGGGCGTGGAGGTCCTCGCCCAGGTCCACCGTGCGGCAGGGCAGGGGGGCATCGGTGAAGGGGTGCACGCCACGGCCTACCAGGCGGGCTCGCGCGTCGCCGGACACCGTGATGCAGGCGGAACCGCCCAGGAGGCGCCACTGCTCCTGGATGACCAGGGCCCGGGCGATGTGGCCGAACCCCAGTCGGGGGTCGGTATGGACTCGGAGGATGAGGAGGGGGTTCATAGGGTTGAGGGTTTCAATGGATGAAAGTCTAGCCGTAAACCTGTCCTCTTCCGCCACTGGAAAAATCATGGAAAGGGATGCCCGTCCCGGAACCCGGGTTCCGGGAAGGCCGCCACGGGGGCCACGGCCATGGGCCAGCCGTCCTTGAAATAGGCCTCCTTGTACTTGACGTAGCGGGAGCCTACGCTGGCCACCAGCTCGCGCTGGGCGGCGGTGAGGTCCTTGCGCACGGTGGCGGGCCAGCCCGCAACCAGGGTGCCGGGAGGCGCCACGAAGCCCTCCTTGAGAAGGGAACCGGCGGCCACCAGGCAGCCCTCACCCACCTCCGCGCCGTCCATGACGGTCGTGCTCATGCCCACCAGGGCGCCCCGGCGCACGGTGCACCCGTGGAGCATGACGTTGTGGGCGATGCTCACGTCCTCCTCGAGGGTCAGGGACCAGCGGCCGTTCGTGACGTGCAGGCAGCAGAAGTCCTGGATGTTGGTGCGGTCGCCGATGACGATGGCGTTCACGTCGCCCCGGAGCACGCAGTTGAACCATACGGAGACGTCGTCCCCGAGCTGGACGTCGCCCAGGACCGTGGCGTTGGGCGCCACCAGGACCCGGCTGCCGATGCGGGGGGCCATGCCTTGGAAGGGTAGTATCACGCGTCACCTCGCCTCCCAACATACACGCGGGGCGCAGGGGCGCTATCGTAAGAAAAACGGGTGCGGACATGCTTGAACATCTCATTCCAAACCGACGGAACCTGCCCGGGGAGGACGCCATCTTCGTGCTCAACGCCGAGGCCATGGGCCGGCGCGCCAAGGGCGAGGACATCCTCAACGCCACGGTGGGCGCCCTGCTGGACGACGAAGGCCGCATGGTGGTGCTGGACACCGTGATGAGGACCTGGGCCGCCCTCACTTCGCCCGAGGTGGCCCCCTACGCGCCCATCTCCGGCGACCCGGCCTTCCTGGACGCCCTGGTGCGCCGGCACTGGCCGGATCTCGCCTGCGCCGCCGGATGCGCCACGCCCGGCGGCAGCGGGGCCCTGGCC
>DBME01000122.1 GCA_002298155.1 Holophagaceae bacterium UBA706
ACGACAACGACCCGGCGGCGCGACCGGCGGAACCCGTACCCCTAGAACCCCAGGTCGTCGAGTTCCTGTTTGGCGGTGCGGGCTTCGGGCGAGCCGGCGAAGCTGTCCACGATTTCCTTGAAGGCCTTGATGGCGGCGGGCTTGAGGCCCTGCTTCATGAGGCACTGGGCCCGCTTCAGCTTGGCGGGCAGGAACTGGTTGGAGCTGGGGAACTCCTTGATGACCCGCTCGAAGGTGGCCTGGGCCTTGTCGAAGGCCTTCTGGTTGTAGAAGGACAGGCCCAGGAAGAAGAGGCCGTCCGAGGCGTGCGCGCTCTGGGGGTGGTTCTTCAGGAACAGGGCGAGGCCGTCCGCGGCCAGGGCGTAGTTGCCCCGGTTGTAGTCGAGCACGGCGGCGTTGAAGGCCTTCTCGTCATCCATGGCAGCGGGGTCCTCCGCGGGGGCGGGGGCGGCGGCCTGGCGGGGCTGGGCGGCCGGCTTGCGCTGCTGGGCCACGTCGCCCAGGCGGTTGTTCAGCACGCGGGTGGAGTCCTGCAGCTGGCGCAGGGTCTCCTGGAGATCCGCCTGGAAGCGCCGGTCCTGGTTGCGGGCCACGGTGCTCTCCGAGCGGTCCTCTTCCGCCTTCCGGTTGCCTTCCTCCATCTGCGTGCGGAGCTTGAAGATCTCCACCTTCAAGTCCGTCACCTGGTCCTCGACCCGCTTGAGACGGTCCTCGGATTCGCAGCCCAGGCACAGCAGCGCGCCGGCGACGGCGAGGGTTGGGATCATGACGCGTGAGCGCATCGGCATCTCCCGGAAGTAAAAAGAGCGGAGGAACGAGTCCCTCCGCTCTTGATCGTCACATGGTTGCGGGTCCCGCTGCTACTGGAGCTTGAATTCGCAGCGGCGGTTCTCGAGCCAGCTCTGCTCGTCGTGACCCTGGACCTTGGGCTTCTCCTTGCCGTAGCTGATCGTGCTGAGACGGTCAGCGGCGACGCCGAGGCCGACGAGGTAGGCCTGAGCGGCGTGCGAGCGGCGCTCGCCGAGCCCGAGGTTGTACTCGACCGTGCCGCGCTCGTCGCAGTGGCCTTCGATCTGCAGCTTGGCCTGAGGATAGGCCTTGAGGAAATCGGCGATCGCCTGCAGCTTGGCCTTGTCGGCTTCGCGGATGTCGGACTTGTCGAAGTCGAAATTGATGTCCTTGAGGGCGGCTTCAACGGCGCGCTTGTAGGCGGCGGCCTTCTCGGCCTCGGCGGCGGCGGCGGCCTTGCGGGCGGCTTCGGCCTCGGCTTCAGCCTTGCGGCGGGCAGCTTCTTCAGCGGCGCGCTTCTGGGCATCGATCTCTTCCTGCGTGGGACCGGCGGGCGCCACGGGCTTGGGAGGCTCGACGGGGGCGGGTTCGGGCTTCTTGCAGGCCACGCCGACGCCCAGCGTGAGGATCACGGAAAGAGGAATGAGGTTTCGAACGAAGCGCATGATAGGTTCCTCCAATACGCAGTGAGTTTAACGCGACCCGGTTCGTCCGGGTATCAATTATTTCCTCATCTGGAACGGATCCATTTGGGGCTTTGACATCCATCGAAATCAGTGAGCTTTCTAAGCGTGTTGCCCGAAAGGTCGGTGGTGTAGAGCTGCATTCCCCCGCGACTGCCGCTGGTGAACACGATCCGGCGTTCGTCGGGGGACCAGGAGGGGGATTCCGAACTGGCCACCCCGGTGGTGATCTGGTAAGACTTTCCATCTCCAAGCTTGTATACGAAAAGATCAAATTTTCCCTCGAAACGGGACACGTAGGCGATCATCGATCCCGACGGGCTCCAGGCGGGGCTGCCGTTGTAGGTGCCTTCGCGGGTCAGGCGGCGGACGTTGGATCCGTCCTCCTCCATCAGGTAGACCTGGGGACCCCCCTCCCGGTCGGAGGTGAAGGCCAGCTGCGTGCCGGCGGGGTTCCAGCTGGGGTCGGTGTTGATGCAGTTGCTGTCGGTGAGGCGCCGGACCTTGAGGGTCGCGATGTCCAGCACCACGATGTCCGTGTTGCCGCGCCGGTCGCCCTGGACCAGGGCCAGGCGCTTGCCGTCGGGGGACCACACGGGGCAGAAGCAGTGGCCCCCGGGCTTGCCTGCCAAGGGGTAGAGCTTCTCGTTGGGGCCGCCGACCTTGCGCTGGCCCCAGATCTCGGGTGCGCCGCCCTTGTAGGTCACGAAGGCGATCCGGCCGTCGGGGGCCACGGTGGGAGAGAGGGTCAGGCTGCGGTAGGTGGTGATGGGAATAACGTTGGCGCCATCCCGGTCCATCTGGAAGAGTTCCTTGATGCCGGGGCTCATCTGCCGGACAAAGACGATGCTGGTGGAGGCGACCCCGGCCTGGCCGGTGAGGCGGGCCATGAGGTCGTCGGCAAGCTTGTGGGCCATGCGGCGCAGGGCGGTCTCGCGGCCAGTGTAGCGCTTGGTGAAGACGGCCGTGCGGGCCTTCTTGTCCTGGGCGGCCTTGACGTCCACCACCTGGGCCACCACATCCACGGTGCCGTCGCCCGACTTGGCGATGGTGGTGGTGAGGAGCCATTCGGTGCCCGCGTCCACCCAGGCCTTGTAGCTGGCCGGGTCGGTGCCCGCGGGGGCCCCGGCGCGGATCACGGAGAAGGGGCCCGCCTCATCCAGGTCTTTTAGGAGGACGGCGTGGAAATCGCTGGCGACCTTCGCCTCCGGAACGCCGGTGGCGGTGGGGCGGGGCACGGCGATGCCCAGCCGGGTGCCGGCGGACGCCTCGAGAACCACTTCCTGGCCCTGGGGCGCCTGGGCCATCAGTGCGGGGGCGAGCATCAGTCCAAGGCCGAATGCCAACCGGCGAAGCACGTTTCCAATCAAACCAGGATCGGTCATGGGTTCCACTATACAACTTCCGGCCCATGGTTAATGCCCAATTTCAATCATTGTCGACGGAGCGGGCGCTCCCGGGCTTCAGACCAGGCGGCTGAGCACCGGCAGGAGGTGGCGGCTGGCCTCGGGCATGGGCAGGCCGCGCATCTCTCCGACCAGGAACCAGCCCCAGGCGAGGGTCGTATCGGGGCGGGCCGCCCCCCGGCAGAG
Organism: Holophagaceae bacterium UBA706; assembly: GCA_002298155.1. Lineage (GTDB taxonomy): Bacteria > Acidobacteriota > Holophagae > Holophagales > Holophagaceae > Mesoterricola. Next base: position 3,065 of record DBME01000122.1, read on the forward strand.
AAAGGGGTTGAGTTCCACAACCAGGCCGGGGTAGGTGTAGCGGATGACGGGAAGGGGTTCGAAGGCGTCCGGCGTCCAGTCGAGTTCCTCCCGCAGTTCCCGCAGAAGGGCCTCGGCGGGGGTCTCGGGGGCCTCCACCTTGCCTCCCGGGAACTCCCAGAGCCCCGGGAAGCGCCGGGCGGCGGGATCCCGGCGCTGGAGGAAGAACCTCCCGTCCCGGAGGATGGCGCCCACCGCGACCTGGAGGGGCCTCACGCCCGCTCCGGATTCGCGAGGAAGGCCAGACGTTCGGCGTACCGCTCCCGCAAGGCGCCGATCCACGCCAGCTTCAGCCGCCCGTAGACCGGCCGCAGGTCGGTCTCCACCCAGGCCTGGAGCGCCTCCACCGTGGCGCAGGCTTCCATGGAAGCGGCCAGGGGGGCGCGCAGGTCCTCCTCAGCGCGCTGCAGCGCGGCCACGGGCGCGTAGCTGAGGCGGTGGATCCGGGAAGGTCCCAGGTCCGCCAGGGCCTTGCGGTGCGTGGGGGTGCCGTAGCCCTTGTGGGCCCCGAATCCGTAGCCGGGGATCCGGTCGTCCATCTCCGCGAGAAGGGCGTCGCGGTGGGTCTTGGCGAGGATGGAGGCGCAGGCGATGGCGCAGCTCAGGGCATCGCCGTCCACCACGAGGCGTTCAGGAAAACCCGAGCGGGGCGCGCGGTTGCCGTCCACCAGGAGGATGCGCGGCTTGATTTCGCAGGCCCTGGCGGCCTCGCGCATGGCCTGCATGGAGGCCTCCAGGATGTTCTCCCGGTCGATGGCCATGTTGTCCACTTCGGCCACGGCCCAGCAGGGGAGGATCAGCTTGAGCTCGGCCGCC
>DBME01000044.1:0-183 GCA_002298155.1 Holophagaceae bacterium UBA706
ATGCCCTGGCCGCGGCCCTGACGGTGGTGGGGCTGGTGAGGGTGCGCAGCGCCTCCCTGGCCCGCAGCAAGGCGGTGCTGGAATCCCTGGTGGCCCTGCGCACCCAGGAGCTCAGCCTGCGCAACGACGAGCTCTCCGAGGCCCTGGGCAACGTCAAGCAGCTCTCGGGCCTGCTGCCCATCT
>DBME01000044.1:197-724 GCA_002298155.1 Holophagaceae bacterium UBA706
CCACGGCATCTGCCCCGACTGCGCCACGGAGCTCTTTCCCGAGTTCCTGCCCCGGCGCGATTCCGGCGACCGCCCCTGCTAGACTGGACCCCCAACGAACCAAGTGGAGCACGTGTGTCCCATCATAAAATCATCATCATTGGCACGGGCCCAGCCGGTTATACGGCTGCCATTTACGCATCCCGGGCGAACCTCGCGCCCCTCGTCTTCGAAGGGGTCCAGCCCGGTGGCCAGCTGACCATCACCACCGAAGTGGAGAACTTCCCCGGCTTCCGCGAAGGGATCATGGGCCCCGCGCTCATGGATGAAATGCGCGCCCAGGCCGAGCGTTTCGGCACCGTCATCAAGCCCGAGACGGTGATCAAGGTCGACCTGGCCGCCAGCCCCAAGGTCCTCACCACCGACCAGGGCGAATACACCTGCGACGCTGTGATCATCGCCACCGGCGCTTCCGCCAAGTGGATGGGCATCAAGAAGGATGAGGAGCTCAGCCGCTCCGGCGGGGGCGTCTCCGCCTGCGCCACCTG
>DBME01000044.1:785-2243 GCA_002298155.1 Holophagaceae bacterium UBA706
CCAAGGCCATGCAGGACCGGGCCTTCCACAATCCCAAGATCGCCTTCAAATGGAACGCCATCGTCGAGGACCTCCTCACCCGCGAGCAGGAACTGGCCAGCGGCGACAAGGTCCAGAAGATCAGCGCCATGCGCCTGCGGGACACCGTGACCGGCGCGCTGGAGGATCTGCCGGTGGAGGGCCTGTTCGTAGCCATCGGCCACCAGCCCAACACGAGCCTCTTCCAGGGGCAGTTGCCCATGGCCGAGACCGGCTACCTGGAAGTGGAGGCCGGCACGAGCCGCACCCCCATCGCCGGCGTCTTCGCCTGCGGTGACGTGCAGGACCACGTGTACCGNNGGCCGCCATCGACGCCGAGCGCTGGCTGGCGGAGCAGGGCCTGGGGGAATGACCCGCCCCGGGAATCGAGCCGGGCGCTGATGCCCCGGCCTTTCCAGAATCGAACGACCCGCCCATGGACCTGCTAGCCATCACCCGCCACGAGACCCTGGTTGAAGCCCTCCGCACGGCCTTCGAGGGTGCGGGGCACCGGGTCGAGGCCGTTCCGGACCCGCTCCAGGCCCTGGCCACCGAGGCCTGGAACCGGGCCCGGCTGATCCTCGTGGACGCGGAGGCCGATCCCCTGGACGGGTACCGGCTGTGCGGCCTGTTGCGCGGGGAATCCCGCATGCTGTTCCGCAACCTGCCCATCTTCCTCGTCCTGGACCACCCGCCCACGGAAGAGGACCAGGCCCGGCTGGCGGAAGCNNGGCGACGGGTTCCTGGACGCCGCGGATTCCGTGCACCGGATCCTGGCGGTGCTGGGCCCGCTCATGGAGGGGGCCAGCATCCGCAACGGCGGTCTCCCCGTGCCCATCCTCGGCGTGGGGATCCGTCCCCAGGCCTCCCGCGTCATCGCCGAGGCAGTGGGCCACGTGGGCTTCGAACTGCACACCTGCACGCGCAAGGGGCTGGACGGAGCCCTGGAGGCGCTGCGGCCGCCGGTGCTCTTCCTGGGGGTGGACGCCACGGGCGACAAGGCCCACGCGATCCTCCGGGGCTTCCACGACCCGGGCCGGTCCCCCTACACCATCCTGGTGGGCGGCGACGTGTCCGAGGCCACCCAGCGCAAGCTGCTCACGGCCGGGGCCATGGACTGGATCCCCCTGCCCCTCTCCGGGCCCATGCTGCTCCACGGCTGCCGCCGGGCCCTGGAATGGGTCCACGTGCGCCGCCTGAAGCACGAGTACCAGCGCCAGCTCCACGACATGTCCGAACGCCGGGCGCTGCTGGAGCAGGAGGCCAGCGCCCTGCGCAACGAGGTCCTCACCGACCCCCTCACGGAGCTCCTCAACCGCCGGGCCTTCAGCCAGAACCTGGAACACGCGCTCAACCAGTGGGAGCGGCACAAGCGCTCCTTCGTGCTGATCCTGGGGGATCTGGACTACTTCAAGCTCATCAACGACCGCTTCGGCCATC
>DBME01000044.1:2282-8594 GCA_002298155.1 Holophagaceae bacterium UBA706
CATCGGCGGCGAGGAGTTCGCCGTCCTGCTCATGGAGACCAGCCTCCACGCGGGCACCGAGGTGGCCGAGAAGATCCGCCACCGCATCGAGGCCTCGCCCATGACCGTGGAATCGGGCCAGACGGTGTTCCCCACCATGAGCTTCGGCGTGGGCTGTCCCGGCGAGCAGGACGCGGGCAACCTCTTCCGGCGGGTGGACGAGGCCCTGTACGTGGCCAAGCACAAGGGCCGCAACCGGGTGGAAGTGCTGGGGGGCTAGCCTACCTTCCGGGTGCCTGGACGGGGAAGGCGGTCTTGAGGACATGGATGCCCAGGTCGGGATCAAAGACCAGCTGCGCCCGCAGCCGGCGCGTGGCGACCCAGGACGTCCCGTGCCGGGGGCGGACCCGGCCGATGATGCGGTCGCAGTCCACCTCGATCCGCACCTCGTCCTCCAGGCCCTCCAGGGGGATGATCGCCGCCTCCCTGGAATTGATGCGCGTGAACAGGAACTCCTTGAGGCTCCGGTCGGTGCGCGTGACCCAGGGCTCGAACTGGCCTTTCACGAAGCCGTTCATCGCGGGCGGCGTCCCGTCCTGGTGGCCATGTTCATCGCGGATGTGGGCCAGGGTGCCCTTGGGGATGCCCCGGCGCTGTTCGAGGTTCCGGGGCGCCTTCCCTTCCTGGCCGGCCCCGGACGTCGTGGATTCCCCGGCCCCGGCCTTGGCTTCCACCCTTCCGTCCTTGTCCTCCTCGCCTTCGTCGGGATCCTCCCCGGCTTCCGCCTTCGCTTCGGGGGCCGCGGCCACCGGGCTGGCGGGCTTGGATGCCGTGGCCGCGGCAGCCGCGGCCGGAACGGTTCCTTCTTCCAGCGCCTTGCCGGGCTCCAGGGACAGACCCTCCAACAGGGCCGGGTCCAGGCCGCCGGGCTTCTGGGAAAGGGTGAGGGCGAGGATGCCGCCCTTGCGCTTTTCCAGGAAATACAGTTTCCCGGCCTCCAGCCCCGGAACGAGGCAGGTGGCCTGATCCACCTTGCCCTTCAGGCGGAGCCTGACAAGACGCCCCTTCGCGGTGAGGCACCCGAAGCCGCCATCCACCGCGAAGATCATGCTCCCCTCAGGCCCCGCGACGATCTCCCCGGGGGCGCTTCCCTTGGCGAGCTCCAGCACCCGGAGGAGGGTCAGGTCCGAGGTCCGCCAGATCAGGATGCGATCGTTCACACGGTCGGTCACAGCCAGGCAGGGCTGTCCGTGGGTCAGGTCCGACGTGGCGGGCACCAGGGCCATCCCCCCCGGAATGCCCTTGTCGGGCAGGGTCACGCGTTCAAAATCCAGGAGCATCTTCACCGCGGAAGGTGCCATCGCCTCCCCGGCGCCTCCCCCGCCCCGGGCGGGCCGCATCGCAACGAAGTTCAACCAGCCCAAGGCTCCCANNGGCCCGCCGCATCGGTCAGGAACTTCGAATCCTCGGCAAGGACGGCCCCCTCCGGCAGCGGGTGCCGGGAGCAGGTGAACGACCCGGTCTTCCAGGTGACGCTCATGTGGTAGAGGCCCCGGGGGGTGATGACCCACGGGTCCCCCCCCAGGGTGACCAGCCAGGCCCGGCCGCCTTCCAGGGGCGCATCCATCACGGGCATGAAAAGGCGGCGGCCCGGGCGGCTGCCCCGGATGACCATCCGGCCACGCCGGTCCAGGCCCAGAAGAAGGGCCGCTTCGGGGGTGTGCACCAGGTTCAGGGGGTGGAGGTAGCCGCCCCCCAGAAGCTCAGGCATCTCCAGTTCCAAGGCCGATCGTTCCATGTCAGGCGCAACGCAGCCCACTTCCCGGGCGTCCGCCGAAATCCACCACAGCCCGCCGTCGTCGTACCGGATGAAACGGGCGGCCTTGGGCAGGGCTCCGGGGTCCACGGTGATCAGGCCGATCCGCCCCACCTCCCCGGGCGACGAACGGTCATCGGCGCAGAAGAACGGCTGCAGGGGCGTTGCCTTCTTCTCCCGCACGGGCTCCTTGGTCTCCCCCGAAGCCGCGTGGAGGCGGGCCGTGAGGCTCTGGAGGTGCGCGTCCCAGTTCCGGAGCCGGGTCTTGGCCTCCTCACAGGTCTTCAACAGGCTTTCGGCCTTCTTCCGGAGGTCGGCGGCTTCGGGGGAGTTCTTGTGGGCTTCGTAGATGCGCCAGGCCTCGTGGTAGGCGGTCTCGGCGGCCGTCTCCTTATCCACCAGGGTGCCGCGGAGGCGCTGGGCCTTGATGAGGTTCTCCAGAGCGGCCAGGGCTTCAGCCGAAGCCTTGCCCGAAGCCCTGGCCGGGGCGGGACTCAGGGCCAGGGCGCAAACCAAGGCAGCCGTGGCAGGGGTGCGGAATATGCGAAGCTTCAACATGGCGTAGGATCAGGGCCTCCAACCAATTAATTGTTTATTGCTCGCGGGCGGTTCCCGGCCCGCCCGTGACCTGGTACGAACCCTGCTGGTTCTCGCCATCGTCCGGGGGCACCATGCGAAGGCAAACCGGCTTCACCCTAATCGAACTGCTGCTAGTATTGGCGATAATTGGCATCATCAGTGCCGTTGCCGTGCCGGCGCTGCTCGGCCAGCGGGAGCGGACCCGCAACAAGGCGACCGTGGCTAACGTGGTGGGGCACCTGGGTGACCTGGTGGGGCAGTATGACAAGGGCCGGGAAGAGGGGCTGGCTCCCGCCGCGATCAACCTACGTCTGGACGCCTATCTGGCAGGAAACGTCGCCAGCCTCAAGACCGCCTGGGGCGACAACGTGCTCTTCAACACGGTCGTCCGCCCCGTAACCGGAGCCACCACCCAGGCGGAGTTCGAAGCGGCCATGCTTCCCAACGCCTCCACGATCGTGGGCAAGATCCGGGTCTACGTCCAGCACCCGACGGGCACGGCGCCGGGGTATCTGGGCCTGGTGACCAACCTGACCCAGCCGGTGGACGGGTCCCTGGTCTTCCGGAAGTGCGCCGCATTGGATTGACGTCCCTGGGCCCTGATCAGAACGCGTACTTGCCCAGATCGCCGAGGCCCCGGAGGGTCATCACCAGATCCAGGCGATCCTCCTTGGTGACCGACCCGGGCACCGAGATGCCGATGTGGGAGAAGCGCAGGGAGGTGGCCACGCAGGGCGTCACGTACGCCAGGGCCACCTGGCTTCCCGCGAAGACCTTGCGCTTGAAATCGTAGTTCGCCTGGAACTCCAGGCGGACCTTGTCGCTCCATAGCCGCTTGAGGCCGCCCACCTGGATTCCGCGCTGCTGCACCAGGAGGCGGTTGATGCCGGTGGAGTAGTAGGCCAGGTTGAACCGCGTGCCGTCGCCGGCCTTGTAGTCGGCGGACAGGGACTGGTCGGCGTCGCTGTCGGACACGTCGCTGCTGCGCCGGAAGCTGATGCGCAGGGACTCGCTGGGCTCCACGTCCAGTTCGTTGTCCACCGTGCCCCAGCCCTTGAGGACGCGGCCGTCGTTGAGCAGGATGGGGGCCATGTGGTATTTGGAGGAGATTTTCCAGCGCACCAGGTCCAGGAAGGGCACGGCGATGCCGGGCCGGCCCAGGAAGTGCTGCTTCACGCCCAGTTCCAGGCTGCGCTCGCCGGCGGCGCTGCCGCCCACGCCGGGCTGGAAGTCCACGTCGTCGAAGTGCGGGATCCGCCCCTCCGCCGAGGCCCGGCTGGTGCTGGTGAAGGCGAAGTACGGGTTCATGACGTGCTTGATCTCGCCCGAGTACCCCAGGAGGTTCACGTCCGGGAAGGTGCGTCCCACGGGAGGGGCCGACAGCTGCAGGCGCACGCTGCCCAGGAAGCGGTCCATGCCGTCGGCGTCCACCTGGAAGGGGTTGGTGCTGAAGTCCAGGTTCCCGCCGGTGGTGTTGCCCGACGTGTCGAAGAGCGAGGTGCCCAGGGACTTGGAATAGCGCGTATAGCGGCCCAAGGCCTCGACGTCCGCCCGCAGCGGGCCCCACTGCCCAACCCGTCCCAGCATCCGCACGAAGGCGTCGTCCCGGCGCCAGGCGTAGGTGGCGTCCGCGGTGGTGGAGGTGGTGGGATCCAGGTCCAGCTGGTACGTCATGCGGCCGAACCGCGCCCCGGCGTCCAGGTAGAAGCTCCCCACCGGCACCGGGTAGATGGCGGCCTGGAGGCTGGGGAGCACCTGGCGGCGCAGGGAATTGGGAAAGTTGGGGTTGTAGAGGGGCGAGGAGGAATCCGAGAGGAAGTACGTGCGCTGCTCGGAGGACGTCAGGGAGAAGGTGGCCCAGGGGAAGTTCTTCCCCAGGTAGATGGCGCTGTCGAAGGGCGTGCCGCCCAGTTTCGCCATGCCCTGGCCGTAGTCCGCGTCCAGCAGCGCGTCGGAGGCCCGGTTCAGGTCCGCGGCCAGCTGCCAGCCGTCCTCCCGCTGCCAGATCTCCTTGAAGCTGAACCGGTAGCGCTTGATCTCGTCGGTCTGCTGGCGGATGTAGGCGCCCGTGAAGGAGCCCTGGTGGGTGGGTTCGGGGTTCCAGCGCCCCTCGCCGCCCCAGAGCATGCCCTTGCGGGTGTAGTACTCGGGGGAGAAGGTCAGGTCCGCCGTGTCGCCCAGCACCTGGTAGTAGGGCACCTGCACCGAGGCCCCGTTGGGGCCCGAGAAGGACATGGACAGGGGCAGCAGCCCCGAGGTGCGCTCGGCCTTGGCGGGGTAGATGGCCCAGGGGAGGTAGTAGAAGGTCGGGACGTTGCCCACCCAGATCCAGAGGTTGTGGATGCGGGCGTAATGGTCCAGGTCCACGGTGAGGCGCGATACCTGGGCCTTCCACCCGGGCTTCTCCTGGGGACAGGGGCTCAGCTCCACCTTCTCGAAGTCCCAATGCTTGATCGTGGTGAAGGCCACCTTCCGGGAGCGCAGGTACCAGTTGGGCGGCAGCTCCATGTCCAGGTCCCAGGCTTCGCCGATCTGGGCCTTCCAGTCCATGCGCAGGCGCTCGCAGCGCAGACGCAGGCCCGGGCCCTCCAGGCGGATGTGGCCCTGGGCCTCCACCTCGCCGGTGGCGATCTTGTAGGTGATGTGGTCGGCCAGGAGGAGCAGGTCCGGGCTCTCCACGGCCCCGTCCTCCAGGGTCCAGCCGTCCGGGTTCTCCTGGACGTTCCTGCCCCAGTAGCGGATGGGGACGGCCCCCTCCTTCGTGTCCGCGTACACCTGCGGCCGCAGGGGCAGGAGCTCCCCGGGGGTGGGGGCCTGGAAGTCCCCGGGCAGGGGAGGCAGCGGCGGCAGGGGGTCCTGGGCCGCCAGGAACCGGGTCCCCAGGGCGGCCGCCAGACTTATGCGGGCCAGGGCCTCATGAGCCATGGTGGTGGTGCGGCGCCAGGCTGAGGACGACGATGAACAGCAGGATGCCCACGAGGAGGCCCGCCGTGCTCTTCCAGCCCTTCTCCTTCTGCGCTTCCGGCAGGAGGTCGGAGCAGGCCACGTAGAGGCTGAGCCCGCCCGTGAGGCCCAGCACCGGTCCGAGCTTGATGCGGAGGAACTCCTGGCTCATGGAGCCCACCAGGGCAGCCAGGGCGAGGATGCCCGCGGCGATGATGGATTTGCGGTTGCCGAAGCCCCGCACCAGGAAGATGGAGGAGATGGTGGCCCCCTCCGGGATCCGGTGCAGCAGGACGCCCATGAAGACCATCAGGCCCAGCCCGCTGTGGGTGCGCATGGCGGCCGTGATGGACATGCCGTCCATGAAGCTGTGGAGGCTGAGGCCCACCAGGGCGATGAGGCCCGTCATGGCGGAGCCATGGTGGGAATGGGATTCCTCGCCGTAGTGGAAATGGGGACTGATGCCGTGCTCGAGGAGGTGGATGAGGAAGAACCCCGCCACCGCCCAGAGGGCCATGGTCTCGCCGCCCTGCTCGACGCTTTCCGGCAGGACGCGCACCAGGGTGACGGACATGAGGTAGCCGGCGGCCACACCGGAGGTGTGGCGCATGAGGCTAGCCCTGCCCTGCAGGAAACGGACCACGAGCCACCCTCCGAAGAGGGTGGCCATGGCCGCGACAGGTGCCAGCCAGTAGAGGTGGTCGAAGGGCAACAGGGGCTACCTCGCTGTTATTTCTTGCGGGCGCGGGGCTTGGCAGCCGCGGGTTCGGCCACGGGCGCGGGGGCGGGAGCTGCCTTGGGCTTGGGGCCGCGCTTGGCGGGAGCGGCCTTGGCGGCGGGCTCGGGCTTGGCTTCGGGCTCGGCCTTGGGAGCGGGCTCCTTGACGGCGGGCTTGGCCTTGGCGGGACGGCCACGCTTGGCGGCGGGCTTGGCTTCCTCGGCGGAGGGTTCCGCGGCCGCGGCGGGCTTGGCGGAGGCCGCCATGAGCTTGGGCC
>DBME01000305.1 GCA_002298155.1 Holophagaceae bacterium UBA706
CTGCTGCGGGTCCTCCAGGAGCGGGAAGTGCAGCCCCTGGGCGGCGGCGGCCCCATCAAGGTGGACGTGCGCGTGCTGGCTGCCACCAACGTCGACCTGTGGCGGAAGGTCCAGGAAGGCTCCTTCCGCGAGGACCTCTTCTATCGCCTGGACGTGGTGCCCATCACCCTGCCCCCCCTGCGGGCCCGGCGGGAGGAGATCCCCTTCCTGGCCCAGCACTTCCTCAACCGCAAGGCCCGGGAGCACGGCCTCTACCCCAAGGCCATCCATCCTTCCGTGGACTCCCTGCTCATGGCCATGCCCTGGACGGGCAACGTCCGGCAGCTGGAGAACGCCGTGGAGCGGGCCGTGGTCCTCAGCGCCACCCGGCCGGTGCTCACCCGTGAGGATTTCACCTTCCTGGCGGACCGGGTCCCCGACGGTCAGCAGATCGTCCAGGACCTGCCTCCCATCGAGAACTTCCCCACCGTCTCCGGTCCGGGAAGCCCCTCCATGGACCTCCCCGCGGAAGGGGTGGACCTCAACCAGGTGGTCTCGGAGATGGAGAAGAAGCTCATGCTCCAGAGCCTGCAGGTGACCCGGGGCAACAAGAAGCGGGCCGCGGAGCTCCTGGGCCTCAAGCGGACCACCTTCCTTGAGAAGATGAAGAGGCTCGATCTCGAGGACGTTCCGCCGGACACCTCCGAGGCCTGATAACCTTTAGGCATGGACCAGGCCCTTTCCCACACCCGTTGGCTGCTCGATGTCCCCGTGGCCGCGGAGGATCCCCTGGGCGACTGGCTCACGGAGCGCGGCGCCACCGCCACGTACCGCGAAGCCGACGCCCCCTTCGCCTTCTTCGCCTACTTCCCCCCCGGCCTCGTGCCTCCGGACCCCGGCGGCCTCTCGGCTTTCCAGGGCGTGCGCCTCCTGCGCAGCGAGGTCTTCCAGGACGAGGACTGGCTCGCCAAGAGCCGCGAGGGCTTCGGCCCCATCGAGGTGGGCCGCGGCTTCCACATCCAGCCTCTCTGGGAGGCAGGAGCCGCCCCCGGCGGACGCACCCCCATCATCGTCAACCCGGGCCTGGCCTTCGGGACGGGGGGCCATGAGACCACCCGCCTGTGCATGGCCCTCCTGGAGGACCTGGCGGCCGAAGGCCGTCTGACGGACCCGGTCCTGGACATCGGCGCCGGCACGGGCATCCTGGCCCTCACCGCGTGGCTCTGCGGCGCCCGGCGCATCGCGGCCCTGGACAACGATCCCGACTGCGGCCCCGCCATGGACGAGTTCATCGAGCTCAACGCGGGCGTGCTGGACGGCTCCCGCCCCTTCACGCACTACGTGGGCCTGCTGGACGATCCCAGGGCCGACGGCCCCTGGCAGACCATCCTGGCCAACATCCTCCTGGAGACCATCCAGGATCTGCTGCCCCGCATGGCGGCCATCGCCGCCCCCGGCGCCCGCCTCGTGGCCTCCGGCATCCTGGCGGAGCGCCAGGACGAGGCGCTCATCAGCCTGACGGCCTACGGCTTCCGGCCCCTCAAGGTGGTGCAGGAAGGCGCCTGGATCGCCATCCTCGCGGAGCGGGACGCATGATCCCCACCGGGATCCGGGCGGACCAGCCCATCGGCGTCTTCGACTCGGGCATCGGGGGCCTCACGGTGGTGCGCGCCCTGCGCAAGCTCCTGCCGCAGGAGTCCATCGTCTACCTCGGGGACACGGCCCGGGTGCCCTACGGCAACAAGTCCCACGAGACGATCCAGCGCTACGCCCTCCAGGCCGGCACCATCCTGGGCCGGTACCAGCCCAAGCTCATGGTCATCGCCTGCAACACGGCCTCGGCCCATGGCCTCGGCGCGCTCCAGGCCGCGGCCCCCTGCCCCGTCATCGGCGTCATCGAGCCCGGCGCCGAAGCCGCCGCGGCGGTGAAGGGCGCCGTGGGGGTCATCGGCACGCTCGCCACCGTGCAGAGCGGCGCCTACGACGACGCCATCCGCCGGCGCAACCCCCAGGCCGTGATCCACAGCCTGCCCTGCCCCCTCCTGGTGGGCTTCGCGGAGGAGGGCTGGCTGGACGATCCCATCACCGACGCCGTGGCGCGGCGGTACCTGAACCAGATCCCCTTCGAGGTGCGCACCATCGTGCTGGGCTGCACCCACTACCCCATCCTCCTCCCCTCCCTGGCGCGCACACGGCCCGACACCGTGTGGCTGGACAGCGGCGAGTTGGCGGCCCGGGCCGTGGAGAACCTCCTGCGGGGTTCCCTGGGCTTCCGCACCGCCAGCGCCCGGGGCGACCTGCGCATCCTCCTCACGGACGCGGGCACGCGGCTCCAGGAAGTGGGCGAACGATTCCTGGGCGAGGCCCTCGAATCCGTGGAGCTGGTGGAACTCTGATGCTCCTCATGGACGCCGTGTCCCGGGCCATGGTGACCTACCTCACGGGCGAGGTCTCCAGCTACCAGCGCAGGATCCCCAACGACCTGGAGCGCCTGAAGGCGGTACTCCGGCCCGGGGACGTGATCCTGGTGGAGGGCAACACCCGCATCAGCCAGATCATCAAGTACCTCACCCAGAGCTCCTGGAGCCACGCGACGATGTACCTGGGCGACGCCCTCCTGCGCTGGGGCGGCCCCGAGGCCGACCGCGCCCTGGAGCTCCACGGCACCGACGCCGCCCACCTCCTCATCGAGAGCGACCTCAAGGAGGGGGTCACGGCCGTGCCCCTGGCCAAGTACGCGCAGTGCAACCTCCGCATCTGCCGGCCCCTGGGGCTGCCGCCGGGGGGCCTGGACCGGGTGATGATGGAGGTCCTGGCGCACCTGGGCGTCACGTACGACCAGCGGAACATCTTCGACCTGGCGCGCTACCTCTTCCCCTTCCACCTGGTGCCCCGCCGCTTCCGGCCGCGAAGCCTCTACCTTGGGAGCTCCAGCAGCCGCGAGGTGATCTGCTCGGCCCTCATCGCCAAGGCCTTCTACCGCGCCGGTATCACCATCCAGCCCCCCGTGGGGGCCGAGGACCACGCGGAGCGTTTCCAGGTGCGCCATCCCAGCTACATCATGCCCCGGGACTTCGACCTTTCCGCCAACTTCCAGATCCTCAAGGTGCAGGCGGGCTGACTACTTTTTGCGCGGGGCTGGCTGCCTCCTCAGGTCCACGAGGACTTTCATGCGAGCCAGCTCCTCCTGGAGATCCTTGAGCAGGTTGGGATCCTGGCACAGGGCGATGGCCCCCTCCAGATCCGCGAGGGCGAGGGTGTAGTCCTTGCGGTTGAAGGCGTCCCGGCTGCGGTTGCGGAGCCTTTCCACGTCTTCCTGGTTCCACGACAGCAGGCGTGCCCGGGCCGAGGCGGCCAGCACAGGCTGGACAGTCTGGGCGGCAAGCTCCTCCAGGAGCGGTTCCGCCAGGTCCCTGCGGCCGGACCGCAGGTGCAGATCGACGAGGTTCCATTTGAGATCGAACGCGCCGGGCAGGAGGCGGCTTGCTGCCTGGAGGGCGGCGATGTCGCCCGGGGCCGGGGGATCGTAGGTCCGCGCGACGTCCATGAGGAGCTTGACGGTCCCGGGGGTGGAGAACCCCAGCTGAAGGCACCGGAGCAGATGGCCGCGGACGGTTCCCAGGGTCGGGGCATCCAGGTTCGCGGCATTCGCCTCCAGGAGGGCCAGGGCCGCCAGGCGGTGCACTTCACCGTTGTCGGGTTCGGCGCGGCAGGCCGCCTCCAGGCTGGCCGAGGCCTCGGAGAACCGGTTGGCCTCCAGGGCCAGGAGTCCCATGCCCAGGTTTGCCGGACCGGAGGCCGGGTCCAGCAGCAGCGCCGTCTCGCAATGCTTGATGGCCAGATCCCGCAGCTTCTTCGGACCGGTCGCGAGCAGTCCCAGGCGTCCCTGGGCCTCGGCCCAGGGCAGTTGGCGGTAGCGCAAGTCCAGGGTGGGCCCCAACGTCTTGAACTGGATGATCCAAGTGGCGATGGTTTTTCGCATGGCCAGCTTGCGCAGATGATCCGCGAGGATTTCATCCAACGTCGTGGGCAGGGTCTGGAAGGACTCCATGAATGCGTCCTTCGGATGGCGCCCCGAGCGCACCAGGTCCAGGTAGTTCCCCAGCTTCACCCGAAGAGGCTCCTCCCCGGTCATCAGGTAGTCGACCAGGAACCACGCGCTGGCGTAGAACCAGCCGCGGTCGGGGCCTTCCTGATAATCCCTGGACTGATGGTCCACGGCCATCAGGCGGTCTAGGCGCATGACGCCCCGCTGGAACAGGATGTCGAGGAAGGCGTGGGGCGGCTTCCCCAGCCTGACGTCCAGGTCGTCCAGGGTCATGGTCTGGAAGAAGGTCGCCATCCCTTCGTTCAGCCACAGCGGGACCCCTGGGAAGTTGGTGGCCAGGAACTGGTGGAGGTATTCGTGGTAGATGACCTGGGTCCCTTCGTCACTCCCCAGGTCGACCGAGATGTAGGTGCCGTCGGGATGCTGCGCGAAGAGCCCCTCAAGGCCCTTGAGGCCCGCGTACGTCTGGAACTCCCGGGACCGGCGGAACAGATAAACGTAGGCGGGCAGCTGCGGCCGGGCAAGGATCCGGTGGTGCTGGAGATCGGGGGACAGGACGCCCAGGATCTCCCGGAAGGTTTCGAGGTTCCGGACCTGG